>DATLTI010000236.1:0-8479 GCA_035533675.1 Acidimicrobiales bacterium
GCTCGGTTATGGACTTCCCGATGACGTCACTGCTGCTGTCGACCAGGCAGAGACGATGGTCTTCGAGGTCGCCCAGCGACGCACCGTCGATTCGGTGGCCCCGATCTCGTATCTGTTGGATCAGACGCTCGACCGACTTGAACAACTGATTGATCGCGGTGAGGAGATCACCGGCGTACCGACGGGATATACCGATCTTGATCGCCTGCTCGCGGGGCTCCAGCCCTCGAACCTCGTGGTCGTCGGCGCGAGGCCCTCAATGGGAAAGACAGCGTTTGCGCTTGGTGCAGCGGTCCATGCAGCACTCACCGGACTCCCGGTGCTGTTTTTCTCACTTGAGATGAGCCACCTTGAACTCGCCCAGCGCGTGCTCTCTGCCGAGGCTCGCGTCGACGCCACGCGCATGAGAAACGGACGGCTTCTCAATACGGACTACACGAAGGTCACCAACGCGATCAGTCGGCTCTCGGCTGCTCCTCTGCACATCGATGACAACCCGAATGTCACGGTGATGGACATCAGAGCGCGTGCTCGGCGAATGAAGAGTCGCGAGGGGCTCGGCCTCGTGGTTGTTGACTATCTGCAGCTGATGTCAGGTCGCAATTCGGCGGAAAACCGACAGGTCGAGATCTCAGAGATCAGCAGAGGGCTCAAGATCCTTGCCCGTGAACTCAACATTCCGGTTGTTGCGCTCAGTCAGCTCTCAAGAACACTCGAAAGTCGCGCCGACAAGCGGCCGATGCTCGCCGACTTGCGTGAGTCTGGAGCGATCGAGCAGGACGCCGACGTCGTCATGTTCATCTACCGCGATGAGCTGTACAACCGCGAGACCGCCGAACGGGGCTCGGCACAGATCATTGTCTCCAAGCACCGAAGTGGACCGACGGGATCAGTTGAGCTCGCGTTTGTCGAAAACTACGCGCGTTTCGCGAACATGGCAAAGGTCTGACTGGTCACGCGTGAGCGGTGATGGTCCTCTGAAAATCGGTCTGATCGCTCCGCCCTGGGTCACCGTTCCTCCCGTTGGTTATGGCGGTTCGGAGCTGATGATCGACCAGCTTGCCCGAGCGCTTTCGGCAAAGGGTCATGAGATCACACTCTTTGCGACAGGCGACAGCATGTGCCCAGTGAGGGTCGCATCCGTTCTTGATGTCGCACCGGGAGTGCATGTCGGTGGACCTGCAGTCGAGATGCGCCAGGTGATGGAGGGATACCGGGCATTCGAGGGCTTTGACATCGTGCATGACCACACCACGATCGGCCCCTGGTATGCCAAGAGCGAGATTGTCGGTCCGGTGCTGACGACGAACCACAATCTTTTTATCGAGCCGTACCTGTCGGTCTATCGTTCGCTTGCCAATCAGATTCCAGTGGTAGCGGTCTCCAATTCGCACGCGAGGTCAGCCGCCCAAGCTTCGATCACAACCGCTGGGGTGATTCATCATGGCATCGACCTTGATGACTATCCCTTCGGAGAAATACCAGATGACTATGCGCTGGTGCTTGGCAGAATGAGCCCGGACAAAGGTATCGCCGAGGCGATTGTCATTGCGCGCGCGGCAGGAATTGAACTACGCATCGGAGCAAAGATGACCGATGCCATGGAGGTTGCCTATTTTGAGTCGGCGGTCCGCCCGCATCTCGGGCCCGACTGTGTCTATCTTGGCGAATTCAATCAGCGTGAAAAGCGTGAACAGCTCGTGCGCGCACGGTGTCTTTTGAACCCGATCACCTGGAATGAGCCCTTTGGACTGGCAATGATTGAGGCGCTTGCCTGTGGCACTCCGGTGATCGCCCGCGCCAGAGGCGCGGTTCCCGAGATCCTCGGTTCGCAAAAAGTTGGTCTTATCGGCGATAGCGATGAAGACCTCGTTGCGAGTTTTGATGCAATCGGTGTGATCGACCGAAGCGACTGTCGGGCGCATGTCAACGAGCATTTTTCGGCTGAGAAGATGGCTGAAGCCCATCTCGCTCTCTATCGGGAGACCGTCAGCGCTGCAAAATCTCCGGTGATCACCCATCGATAGGCCAGTATTGGCAGGAGATTTGAAGCACACCGTCTTCCCTCGACAGATCAACAGGGAATTCACAGATTACTCACAGATGAAGCTGTGAAACTACGAACATGGAATCACCACTCACCCGCGTTCTTGTCGTCGATGACGAGCCAAACATCACCTCTTTGGTGACAACAGCGCTTCGATACGAGGGCTTCGAGGTCGCGAGCGCGGCGAATGGGCGCGAGGCGCTCAACGAGGTTGCCAAATTTCGGCCTCATCTGGTCGTGCTCGATGTCATGTTGCCGGATCTCGACGGTTTCGAGGTAGCGCGACGTCTGCGCCAGGAGGCGCGCCGTGTGCCGATCCTCTTTCTCACTGCCAAGGATGCCACCGAGGACAAGATCCGCGGATTGACGCTTGGTGGCGATGACTATGTGACCAAGCCATTCAGTCTCGAAGAGCTCCTCGCGCGCATTCGCGCGGTACTTCGGCGCGCGACTGATGCCGGTGAGTCCTCGACGCGGCTCTCGTTTGCCGATCTTGAACTTGATGAGGACACACGCGAGGTGTTCCGTCACCACACCTCGATCGAGCTCACGCCGACTGAGTTCAAGTTGCTGCGCTATCTCATGATGAATCCGCGACGAGTCCTTTCAAAGGCGCAGATCCTTGACTATGTCTGGGAGTATGACTTCGAAGGTGATGCAAATGTTGTTGAGACCTATATCAGTTACCTCAGGAAAAAAGTTGACTCTCTCGGGCCCCCGCTAATTCATACCTTGCGCGGCGCCGGGTACAGCCTGCGTACGCCGGTATCTGCATAGCACCATGTCTTTTCGGGGCGTAGCAGCCACCGTGTTAAAGCACGTCCATCGTGTCTCGCGCAACCTCTCGTTACGTACGCGACTCCTCGTCGGGATGACTGCGATTGTTGTCGTTGGACTCCTCGCAGCCGATGTCGTCGTCTACCAAGAAATCCGTTCCTATCTGAGTTCCCAGATCGATCAGGAGCTTCTCGCGATTCAATCCGGGGAATTTAGTTTGAGCGCTTCGGGAGCGATTGAGTTGACGCAGAATCAGACGCTTCCCACCAATACCTACATCCGCGTAACGCTTTCGGACAACACGTTAGTTGGGACCAATAATGCTGCAGTGCATCTCAACGTCTCATCAGCGACGAGTACCGCGCTCTTGGAGCAGGCCGCGGCAGGAGGATTGTCGGCGACGTCGATCTTTTCTGCGACAGCTACGGGACCCTCTCCGCTCTCGGGAATTTACCGAGTTCGACCTGAACTCATCGGTATTCGACCCACAGCGTTTAGCCCGCAAATACCGGCGCTTGCACTTGTAGCAATTCCTCTTTCCAGCATCGCCGGAACGATGAACAAGCTTTTGTTTGTCGATGTAATTGTAACCGCGGCGGTGATCGCGGCGCTTGTGGTGCTTGGTTACATCGTGGTGTTCATTGGCATGCGCCCCTTGGAAGACATTGAGGTGATCGCCGAGGAGATCGCGGCGGGAGACCTCTCTCGACGGATCGAACAGGACAACCTTGGTACCGAGGTCGGTCGTCTTGGTGCCGCGCTCAATACGATGCTCGGCTATATCGAAGGTGCGTTCACCAAGCAACAAGCTTCGGAGAATCAGCTCCGGCAGTTCCTCGCAGACGCAAGTCATGAACTTCGAACACCGGTGACCTCGATACGAGGCTATTCCGAGCTTTTCCGTCGCGGCGCACAGAGTCGGCCCGAAGACCTCGCGCTCGCGATGAGAAGGATCGAAGACGAGTCGATTCGCATGGGCGTGCTCGTTGACGACCTTCTATTGCTCGCACGGCTTGATCAGGGCCGACCGCTCGAGCAGCTTCCGGTGCACATCGGAGACATCGTCACTGACGCCGCCGCAGACGTGCAGGTTGTCGCTCCTGAGCGCCAGATCAGCGTGGATATCGATGCAGATATCGTCGTGACCGGCGATGAGCAGCGTCTGCGACAGATGGTGATGAACCTTTTGCAGAATGCGCTTCGCCATACGCCTTCCACAACACCAATCGAGGTCGGAGTGCATCTCGATCAAGAGAGTGTCGAATTCCGTGTGACAGATCATGGCGACGGTATTCCCGCGGAGCATCTCGGTCACATCTTCGAGCGTTTCTATCGAGCCGATCCCTCGCGCACACGAGGCAGCGGTGGATCAGGTCTTGGTCTCGCGATTGTCTCCTCGATCGTCAGCGCCCATCGAGGAGATGTTCGCGTCGAGTCAGAGGTTGGCAGGGGCACGACGTTCATTGTGCGTCTGCCACATCGTGAGGAAACCAAAGTCGATTAACCGCCTGACATCTTCTTGAAAGAACAAGCAGAGCCGCTTATCGGTTCCTAACCGCGAAGCAGTGCGGCGACGTCGTCTGGGTAGGGAATCGTCGCGATGAGTCGTGACCAGGTTCCCCCTTCGAACTCGACACAGATTCCCCGTCCGACCCCGTAGACGGCGGTGAAATCCTTGCCGAAAAGGCCGCGCCGGGTACCGATGCAGAAACGATCCTTGGACCAGGTAAATGGGGCCCGCACTCCGCGCACTTTGGTCCAGATGTCTTCGACGACCTCGACACTGCGAAGGTGTGCAGCCTCCATCTCCACTGGAGCAAAATGCATCGCGATGAGCCGTTCGAGCGGACCAAGCTTCATCGTGATGGTGGGGTTCTCCCTCACGAGCTGTGCCATTGCTCGAGGTTACCCGTTCACTCGATGTCACTTAGCCGATGAGTTCGACGTTGTCGGGATGGCCCTGTCCGAGATAGCGGAGATAGAGCACGCGACCAAAGCCGTGCCACTGCAGACAGCTGGCGACCTCGACCTCGCTCGTCCCCGAGCCCTGTTGCACCCAGGAGATGTCGCGAAGCGAATGGTGTGCGACGTTCGCGATCGAGAGTCCGACATCTCTGTGGGTGCCATTCACCGTGACCGAGATCCAGTGATACGCGCGAAGGTTCTCCGGCGCGATGAACCGATAGATCGTGCCGCTCGGTGTTGACTTCATCCTCGTCAACGTGACACTTGAGCGAGGTTGTGCATCTTTTGCGCTATGGATATTCAAGAAGTTGGGGATGTAGCCCCATGCACATTGGCCAAGCGATATGTAGAGCGACCGCGTACGCGGCGCGATCGAAAGTTTCGGAAGTGGCTTTAGTTTCGTGACCGTGTCACGGATCAGAAGCAACTGGCCATTGACCATGACGAGTGGCCGATAGTGCGAGAGCAACCAGTCCGAGAGAATGGGGTCGCGTATCTCATTGGGGATGAAGTCCCAGGTTCCCATGCCGATACCATTGAACAGCACCACGGCCGGCTCTGTCCGAATCAGATCGCTGATTGTGTTCTGCTGTGCAGTCGGGGTCTCGATATCGCCAACGTCATAGAACCGCGAGACCGACTTTTTGTTCAAAAGGAAATACACCACTGCCGGAGCGTTGCTGAAATCAAATACCGCGCCGGCCTTTCCCGCGTAGCGGTCAAAGATCTGTCCGATGTCTGAGACCACACCCGGAGCAATGGCATCGACGCTGTAGCCAAGTCCCGGTCCGCCAGCCACCGGACTCGGCGGGGCCGGACTGGCAACGGTCGCCCGGAAATGGGCAGGCATGGGATCAAACAGTGAGGGGATCGAAGCGGGGGCGACGATCAACACGATGACAAGGGTGACAAACGAGACAGATCCGACCGAAAGGCTCTTCGACGGCAAACGCGACCCTTGTGATAGGCGAGCAACGACGTGCTCGATCGCGATGGTCAGGCGATAGGCAAGCAGCAAAAGCAGTGGAGCGGTTACCTCGAACACCTCCGCGAGGTGGCCGGCGTCTGCCCGGCTGATGCCCTTTTGGTAATACAGGGCAACCAACAGAGCAGACGCGATGCACAGCCAGTCCTGAGTGACAAGTCTTCGTCCACCTCGGACCCTGATACAGACAAGGCCAATCGTCGCGAGAATCGCAATAACTGGGAGAAACAGTTCATAGCCGTATCGAGTGAACAGCGGTGGCGACGCAGTCAGGTGCAGCGTAATTTCGAAGGCATTCGTCGCGGTTGTATTTGCATAGGTTGTATAGAGCGGAATGCCCCCTGTGAGACTGTGTGCACTTGCGAAGTTCTCGAAGTATCCGATGAAACCGCCGAGTGCGTGCACGCTGACCAGCCAGATGATGAATGCCCCACCGGCAATCGCGCCAGTGATGAGCGACCAGAGCGTCGCGCGTAGGTCGAACAACGAGAGGCGACCGGGTGTGCGTTCGTAGAGCTCAAAGGCGACAAGAGTTACCGAACACGCGATGAGCGCATAGCTCAACTCCGGAATGAGGATTGCCTGGAGGATGAGCGCACCGACGAAGAGCGCGACGCGCGTTGGGGTTCTTTGTTGGAGAACGCGATACAAGAGCACGAGGACAAGCGGCCAGAACAGATAGCGCAGATCCCAGTCGACAAAGACTCCGAGCGAGACCGAGGCCGCAGCTGCAATGACAAAGTATGGGCGACGGAAAAAAACCACCGCTGCGAAGTAATAGGTCGCGACCCAATAGAGCGGAGCGAGCAGCATGGATATTCCAGCTGTTGCGCCCCAACGGGTTCTTCCGAAGATCTGGTAACCAATGATGGACTTGAATCCGTCGTCGAATACTCCATGGATGAGATACAGGTCGCGCCACGGCAAGAAGCCGTGCATCATCAACCATCCGCCGGCCAGGTACTCGCCCTCGCCAAAGACGTCCATCCCGCCGAGAGCACCAAGGATGACCGCGTGGCTGATGAAGATCGCGACCGGAATCGCCACGAAGAAGATGATGCGCTGCTCGATGTGTTCAGCGGTCGCGTCTGCGCGGTGGAGTCGGTGCACGACGTAGACAATCAGCAGGCTCACAATGGCAGTGACGAGCCAGAGCGGTAGCCATGGATAGCGCACCACCTGTCCGCTTGAGGCAACAAGAACCTGTGTCGAGCGCGAGACGGGATAGATCAACGCAACCGACGCGATCGCGATAACGCTGTTTATCTTCGAGGCAGAGATTTTCCATGCTGTCCCGTTCTTGGTGACCCGCGAGATGATCTGCGTAACGGGCAAAACCAGTACAACCAGAGCAGCACCACTGATTGCCATGACGGCCATTACGCTCAGCGCACCAGGGCCAGAGGCCGTCGCAATTTCCGCACCGAGCAAAGCTCCTACGAAGAAGATTCGCGCGATATGGAAAACGCCCGATAATGGAGAAGCCACATCACGCGAGGATGCCTCCTTGTCAGTGATCAGCGCTCTTGTCTCGTTCCTGGTCTGTTCGTCTCCATCGAGGACTATGTCTGAACGCTGCGCTGTCCGGCTTGGTGTGGTGCGCTTGAGCGGTCCAATGCGAGCGAGAACTGCGTAGATCACGATTATGGACACAGGGCCAATGATGGAAATGAGATAGAACGCGTCGAGGTATCGATTGACATTGAAGTTTGCATACAGCGGATAGCCGACGACATCGGTCCTACCGCGGAGCGTTGTAGCTACGTGATGCCAGAGAAAGTCAATACCGACCAATGAGACGAATAGCGAGAGAACAGCCCTGAAAACGCAACGCAGAGGCTCGCGGGGTTCTCGCGCCGTCGAGCGCGTGAGCTTCTCGACGTTCATCTCATCCTCCGGGACCTAGGGAGACGTCTCAATAGTGTCGCGTCAATCCGTAATGTGCACTTTCACGATACACGGCGCACTTTGCCAAGATCGCCAAGCAGGCATTGTCTTAAGACCTCGTTGTCGAACGCTGAAGCATCTCCTGGCACGCGGATACCTTGTCCGGCATAAGCTCGATGTGTATCCCTATCGAGTGCGCACGCGGAGGAAAGCCATGACACCGATCGACGAAACGTTCGCAGATCGACAGCAGATTCGCGAGGTCGTCGAGAACTGGGTGATGTATCGGGATGCGAATCGATGGGATGAGTTCCGATCGGTTTGGCACCCCGAGGGCATCATGATGGCAACCTGGTTCCAGGGCTCGTTCGAGAAATTCATCGAGGTGAGCCAGGAGGGTTTTACGAGGGGCGTGCGGATCTTGCATTTCCTCGGTGGCTCGACGATCGAGGTTGCAAAGGACCGTGCCATCGCCCAGACGAAGATGACAATCTCCCAACGTGCCCAGGTGCATGGTGTTGTGTGCGATGTGGTCTGCACCGGTCGTTTCTATGACTTCTTTGAAAGGCGCGATGGGCAGTGGCGGTTAACCCTCCGGCAGCCGGTCTACGAGAAAGACCGTCTTGATCCCGTGAATCCCTCTGTCGTGCTTGAACTCGATCAGGAGATCCTCAATTCGTTTCCCGAGGGCTATCGACACCTTGCGTATCTCCAAAACAGCATTGGCTACGAGGTCAAGCGCGATATGCCAGGTCTTGTCGGACAAGAACTTGAAGACCTCTATGCGCGCGGTAACCGCTGGCTCTTTGGTGAGCTTG
>DATLTI010000237.1:0-1548 GCA_035533675.1 Acidimicrobiales bacterium
CAACGTTGAGCCATACGGCCTTAGGTGGCGGCCCGAGAAGGAACGCCAACTGGCGAAAATCCGAGTCCTTCGAGACGATGACGTAGTCGTTTTGAATGGCGTACTCCCAAATCTGGCGATCCGTCGCTCGAGCGAGGCCAATTTCCGCAACGTGCGCGCTGTCCGGAAACTCACCACGCAATAGTGGGATGAGCTTTCGTGAGATGTTTTGGTCTAGTAAAAGCTTCACGCAGGCGTTGAGAGCCGGCGCTCACGATCGGCCGCGAACTTTAAAGCGGCACGAACGTTCACTTCGGTCAACTCTGGAAAGTCCGCGATTATCTGGTCCACCGTCATTCCTGCGGCGAGATACTCGAGGACGTCGTACACCGTGATACGCGTTCCCGCGAAGACAGGCTTGTCGCTGCGAACGCCCGAGCGCACTTCGATCTTCGCCAATTCACTCATTTTTACATTGTACTCAATCATTGATTATGAGGACTGACCCACGCCCATGGCGATGCGTTCGAGCACAATCGTGTACCAAAGCGCTGACTGTTGTTTCGGGTCGTCGACGCGAACCTTCACACACATCTCAATGCAACTCACAACTGGATATTGCCCCTTGCTTGCCCAAGACCGGCTGAGCGAGCCGCCTCCTGAGGCGTTACAGCTCTGTAGAAGAATGGATACCATCAACAAGTGAGGTCACAATGACCCTGATAGATCCATCCGATCCGACCCAGCAGCACCTCATCGACGTGGTGGCGCGCGGCTTCCGCGAAGCCGGAAATCAGTGGCCAATCTTCCAGTACGTTGAGGCCCAGTTGGACGAGTGGTTCACCAGCGAGGCGACCGACGTACTGCGCTCCTGTCCCCGACTTACCTTTGGAACGTCTGTCGGTTCGTACGGTTGGTTTCGCGTGACAGGCCAGCACCCCTACGAACCTGCTCCCGAGGACCAGGTCACGCTCAGCGTGGCCGGGATTGCGCGCTCCACCGAGATGAGCGCCCGGGCCGACCAATTCGTACAGCTCGTCAATTACCTCGCGGATCGTCTTCGCGTCTTCACCCCGGATCCCGTCACCGTCGTCCCACTCGTCGTGACCTCAGAAGAGATCCTTGAGCACTTCGACACCCTGACGTATCCCCGCAAGAGCTCCGCTCTTGCGGACGTCTCGTTTCTCGCCGAGGTCCTAGAGCACGAACCTCCCGTGTTGCGGGGACTGCTGTTGGTTCAATTGACAGATGTTCCTAAGCCTCATAATGAACTGTTTCCTATTAGTGGAGCATTTTGTGGGGCAAAGGACGGCGCCGCGTGCAACAAACTTAACAATCTAAATCGTGCCAGCGACCTTTGTGATCTGGACATTCGTAATCTGTTCCGGCGTGGGCGCTGCAGGACTCGAACCTGCGACTTCAGCCGTGTGAAAGTGTTAATACGCTTGTCACCAGACGACACGACACGGCGACAGACCACTTTGACCAGGACTAATGACAACATGAGACGACGTGAGAAAACTGCACGCGACGCGATTTGTGGAGCATTTTGTGGGGCAAAATGAGCGC
>DATLTI010000238.1:0-3903 GCA_035533675.1 Acidimicrobiales bacterium
CCACGGAGCCAACTCCATAGACATAGTTCACGCCCCAACGGCCAAACCATGCTCCGTCAGATTCCTGTTGATCTCGCAACCACAGCACGGCGCGCTTGACCACGGCACTATCGGCGTAACCCTCATGCGCGAGCATCTCAATCACGTGTGCCGTCACATCGGAACTTGGCGGATCAATCACCGCTCCAAAATCAGAGAAGGGCAACTCATAGAGCACCTCGCGGATGTTGTCTGCATCAAAGGCCCCCCATGCTCCCTCTTTGGAGACCATGCCCTCTGTCCATGCGATCGCCCGCGCGACCGCTTGGTCAATCACAACCTTGTCGACCCCTGTTACGCGACGCAACGCGAGCACGACCTCGGCGGTGTCATCAACATCGGGATAGTTGTCGTTTGCAAATTCAAAGGCCCATCCCCCGACGGGGAGCTCGGGTCGGCGCACCGCCCAGTCGCCGCGAACCGTGACCTCCTCATCCAACAGCCACCTCGCAGCGCGCGTCATCGCCGGGTGGTCCGTCTTCAGTCCCGCATCGGCGAGCGCAATCGTTGCAAGCGCAGTGTCCCAGACCGGAGACTGGCATGCCTCGAGCCAGCGCATGCCATCTTTTCTCACCATGAACCGCTCGAGCCCCTCGAAGGCCTTTGCAATCACGGGATGATCGACTGGATATCCGCGAAGCGAAAGCGCAAGCACCGAATAGACCCAGGGTGGCTGAATTCCACCCCAGCTTCCATCGGCCTCCTGACGCTTGATGATCCAGCGCTCCGCGGTACCAAGTGCAACCTCGCGCACCGTCTTGCGGATAATGCCGCGCTGGGCAAGGCGCTCATAACGAAGCAGCACCTGGTTCAAGATCGCAAAACGACCGCGCCAGCTGCGGATCGAGAGTTTCGGCGGATCGAGATGCTTGCCGCTTCGCAGCTCTTCGATTCCAAAGGTCAACTGGTGGGTCGGTCGATGTGCAGCGACGACAGTCAGCGCGACAAAGGTCTGGCGCGCCCAGCAACCGAACTCATAGACATTAAGCGGGACGCGCGACGGCAAAAAGATGATCTCTGGCGGCAGTGCCGGGAGATCCTCCCATGACCACAATCCGAACAGCGCCATCCAGATCCGCGTGAACACACGCGACTGCTCGAGGCCCCCCTCGTTGCGGATGAAGGTCGCAGCCTTGTCCATATGAGGCTCGCTCGGCACATCCCCGGCGATCCGGAGGGCAACATAGGCCTCGACGGTCGTCGAAAGATCTCCCGGACCGTCATAAAAGGTCGCCCATGTTCCATCAGAACGCTGCTGGGAGCGGATCCATTTGGCTGCCTCAGCGGTGTCGACTCGATCACGCAACCCGAGGAACTCACGCAGCATGAGATCTTCTGCATCCATCGTCACGTTCGTCTGCAGGTCGCCCTTCCACCATCCCTGTTCACTCTGGATGGAGAGCAGATAGTCACGCGCCCGAACAAGTGTGCCAGTGATCTTCGATAGATCTGAGCGCATCTCATTGTCTGTGAGAAAGCTCATGACTAGAACTGCCTTTCCACGACAAAGTGGGCTATCTCAGTGAACTGGCGCTTTACATCATCGAGGATCTCTGCCTCATCAAGCGCAGCGAGAGCAAGCTGGAGTCGTGAGTCTGCGAGATCGTTTGTGGCGTCCCTGCCGCCAAGGTGCTCAACGAGTTCGGCACAGCGTTCGATCTGAGCCTCGCTGAGTTGCTCTGTTGCGAGAAGTACACGAAGCTCCTCGACGCCGCTCTCATCCGATGAGAGCGCAGCGGTGACGGGAAGTGACTTCTTGTGCTGACGAAGATCACTCCACGAGGGCTTACCGGTGGTCTTCGGGTCGCCCCAGATTCCAAGCAGGTCATCGACGGCCTGGAACGACAGCCCGAGCTCGACGCCAAAACGGTCAAGCGCGCGCACCGTCTTCATCGGCGCATCTACCAACACTGCACCTATCGCGGCCGCGCAGCCAAGGAGAGCCCCTGTTTTTCCTGCCTCCATCGCGAGGCATTCGTCAAAGCTCACATGTTCACGATCCTCAAAGGCCATGTCCTGGGACTGTCCAGCGATCATCTTCGCGGTCGCGTCGGCGAGCAGGAGCGCCGCCTGATGTCCCTCAAGGGCTCGCTCATCACCAACTAACAGCCTTGGATCAAGCACGACCTGTTGTGCGAGCGCGGCGAGCGCATCGCCGACGATGATCGCCTGTGCGACGCCGAATACTGCCCACACCGTGGCGCGGTGCCTTCGCTCACGATCAACATCCATCACATCGTCGTGGATCAGCGAATAGTTGTGCACAAGTTCGATCGCAACTGCTCCTGGGACACCAAACTCGCCCTTTGCTCCGACTGCCTCTGCCGATAACACGGCAAGCGCGGGACGCACACCCTTGCCTCCGTCACTCCCGGTCGACTGGCCCTTGGCATCTACCCAGCCGAGGTGGTAGGCGGCGATGCCTCGCAACTCGAGATTGAGAAGATCAACCGATCGCCGCATCGCTGGCGCGACGAGGTCACGCGCTCTTGTCAGTACCTCAGGAACAGTGGTCACATCGGCCACTAGATGGCCTCCTTCGCAACAGAGTCGACACTGGAATGGGAGGTGAAGGCAAAGACTTTCTCAAGGTGCGCAATCGCGCTCTCGCCGCTTCTCACTGCACCCTCCATCGTTGCTGGCCACCCAGTATCGGTGTAGGTGCCTGCAAGGACGAGATTGCGCATTTTCGTCTCAACGCCCGGGCGAAGTCGATGCGTTCCAAGACCTCCGCGGAATGTCGCGTGATGTTCACGGCTGACGACGGCATCGACGATGCGCGCCTCACGAGCGAGAGGAAAGAGATCGGTAATTGCCTTTGCGTAGCGGTCGATCAAGACCTCTGGACGCTCTCCGTGTTCTTGGTCGGCACCCGAGATCGAAATTGCAAGACACTGACCCTCGTCCTTTGCAATGCCCGCTGCACCTGAACGGTCAAAGAGGAACTGCACCGGCGTGTCGACCCCAGCTGCAACCTGATAGTTCGTGACCGCTCGGTCATAGACGATGTGCACATCGATAATTGGCGAGCTGCCGAGCTCGGTCATGCCCGCGAAATCTCCGCGCAGCGCGAGTGGAAGCAGATTCAAAACCTCCTGCGCGCTCACCGCGAGGATCACCGCGTCACAATCAATGGTCTCGCCATCGACCACAACCCCGGTCACCTCGGTCGCATCGTCATTTATCGCGAGCACAGAGACCTTCGCCTTGGAACGCACCATCGCACCGTGTGCCGACAACACCGCAAGCGCGGGATCGACATGCAGTTCAGTCAGGGGAACCTCTGACCATCCAATGTCTGCTGCGTCATTGGTTGACAACAGACCGGTCTGAAAGACCTTTGCCGCCAACAGAAGTGATGCCTCATTCGCGCGCACATTGATCGTCGGCAGGGCGATCAGATCCCACAACACCTCGATCGCGCGCTTGGTCTGGCCATGACGGAGAAGAAAGTGTTCGAAGGTCTCTTGGTCAAGCGACGGATCTTCAAGATTGAGCCGACGCAGTGCAAGCGCGGCGCGTCCGATTTTCGCTCGCTCGGAAAGGCTGAGATAGCGATACCGACCAAGCGATGCCGCGAGATGCAAGGGAGCGGGAAGTCCGCTGCGTCTGATCCACGAGACCTCAGCAGCTTTCGAATTGCCACTTGGTCGAAGGACCGGGATCGCAAGACGGTGCAAGGGAGCCTTGGAACTCGATCCAACACGTGAAAGATAGCGACGATACGCGGTGCAACATGCGAGATAAACATGCTGACCGTTGTCGAACATCAGACCCTTGCGTTCGAATGACCAGGTCGCTCCGCCAAGGCGCGGGCGGCCCTCCAAAAGCGTGACGTGCATGCCTCGATCGACTGCTCCGATT
>DATLTI010000239.1:0-1675 GCA_035533675.1 Acidimicrobiales bacterium
TTGCCGATCCAGACGTCATGGACACCTGGGCGACCTCGTCGCTCACACCCGAGATCGCTGGCCAGTGGGAGGATGATCCGGACCTGTTCGAGCGGATCTTCCCGATGGATCTGCGTCCCCAGGCACACGAGATCATCCGAACATGGCTGTTCAGTACCGTCGTTCGCTCACACTCGCTCCATCAAAGTGTGCCGTGGACCAACGTAGCGATATCGGGATGGATTCTCGATCCTGACCGGAAGAAGATGTCGAAATCGGTCGGCAACGTTGTCGTGCCAACAGACCTTCTCGAGGCAAAAGGAACCGACGCCGTGCGCTACTGGGCAAGTTCTGCTCGTCTTGGCGTCGACACGATTTTTGATGATCGACAGATGCAGATCGGTCGGCGACTTGCCATCAAGATCCTCAATGCCTCAAAGTTCATCATCGCCCAGATTGGTGATGATCCCGTTCAGGTTCCCGAGTCACTCGAACCGCTCGACGCATCAATGCTCAGCGCTCTGCGCTTGGTTGTCGTCGAATCAACCGCCGCATTTTCGAACTACGAACAGGCTAGAGCTCTTGAACTGAGCGAGCAGTTCTTCTGGAACTTCTGTGACAACTACTTGGAGCTTGTCAAGAACCGCGCGTATCGCAACGACTCTGGTTCAGAAAGTGCAAAGCACGCACTCGGACTGGCACTCTCGGTAATGCTCCGGCTCTTCGCACCATTTCTCCCTTTTGCGACCGAAGAGGTGTGGTCGTGGTGGCTCGAGGGTACGGTCCATCGCTCGGCATGGCCAAGTGCCCAAGAGTTCGGAGAGCCGTCGCGTGACCCTGAGATCCTTGCAAATGCCTCGATGGTTCTCGGTGAGATCCGCAAGGCCAAGACAGGCGCGAAGCAGTCAATGCGCGCAAGCGCGTCACGCGTCACGGTAACTACTGATCCCAGGCGCCTTGGTGATATTGACCTTGCTCGACAAGACCTCATCGATGCAGGGTCAATTGTCGAACTCGTCCTTGTTGAAGGAGCCTCAGACGAATTCAATGTTTCGGTCGAACTTGCCCAGCAAGACGATCCGTCCGCCTAGACAATCCACGAGCGAAGCATTATCCTGCCCTCGCGAATGAAAGTTCTGCCTCTCTAGCTGATTGGATCTGCCGAAAGCTCCCACCGATTCGAATAAGGCACCAAGAACTCCCGTGCGATACGTAAATGCTCTCGCGCCTGTTCGACGAGGGGAAGGTCTTTGAGACGCTGACAGGGGATCTCGAGGCTGACGGGAAGATTCGTTGGTACTTTTTCGAGGATCGCCCCGAGTTCGAGCGCGCCCTCGCCGAGGGGAAGACGGTCATAAACCGACTCGTAGCGAAGGTCATCGGGAGCTGGGACAGTGCTCTTTGCGTCACAGAGCTGGATAAATGAATAGCTGCTCGCCTCTTTGCGGTCGAGATCGGCGGCGACCCCACCCGAGCGCGAGAAGTGCAGCGTGTCAAGGAGAACGTAGACGTTGGATCTCTCGCTTGCTTTTACAAGGCTGTATGCCTCATGAAAGCCCTGACACATTGAGTAGGGCATGTACTCAATCGTGATGCCAAGATCGAGACTCTTTGCATAGTCAGCCAACGCGATGAGTCGTTCGACTACCCGATCGTGCTCGTCGTCCCAGACGGTTGCCTGGACGATCGATGCACC
>DATLTI010000240.1:0-14339 GCA_035533675.1 Acidimicrobiales bacterium
AGCAGACCGAAATCACCGAGTTCCGAGGCGGTGTAGAAGGTGCGATCGGCTATGCGATTGCCGCGAAGCGCGTCAAAGGATGCATCGACTCGGTCGTCAAAGATCTTGATCAGGTCGCGAAGCATGTGCGATCAGGCTAACGCGCACCGCCATTTAAAGGAGGTCATGCAGAGCGACCATGGAGCACAGGCCACAGATCTGGCGTGCATGCGATGTGCTGCGTTAACTCTGGAACGCGGGGCACACTGCCTGGAACGAGCAGAACCTGCACAGCTGGGTCGGGTTGGGCCGGAAGTCCTCGGTCTCGCACGCCCGTTCGATCGCGGCCCACACGGCAAGCGCCCGCGATTTGAGTCCACGCATTGTCTGGTCATTTGGCGACTCGACGATTACAACCTGATCCTTGAGATAGAGCAGGCGAACCTCTCGCGGACGAACACCGAATGTCGCCTCGCAGAGATAGGCATAGAACTGCACCCCAAGAAGGCGCGAACGCGACTGCTCAGCGCGAGGCGAGCGGCCCGTCTTGTAGTCCGTAACCACGATGTCGCCACTCGGGAGCAGGTCGAGTCGATCGATGATTCCTCGAAGTTCGACCCCATCGAGCATTGACCGCAGGTCAAGTTCGATTCCGATCGGCT
Source organism: Acidimicrobiales bacterium (assembly GCA_035533675.1). Classification (GTDB taxonomy): domain Bacteria; phylum Actinomycetota; class Acidimicrobiia; order Acidimicrobiales; family Bog-793; genus CAIVND01. Next base: position 642 of record DATLTI010000240.1, read on the forward strand.
CTACTGACCCGGGATCTTCCATCGTGAAGTAGTTGTTGACGAGCGATTTTGCCTCACCGAGAAAGGCAGCGGCTTCGCGGTCATCAAAGCCGAGAGCTGCCATCTCCGCGGTGTCAGTCATCTCGACGTGCGCGTACAAGAGCGCCTCGAGCGCGCGCTCTGGGGTGCGGTCTTTTGCCTCTCCTTCTCCATAGAGCAGCTGTAGCGCGCGGTGTACGAGCGTGCCGCGCAGCTGGGCCTTGTTGGCAGGTTCAGGAAGGTGATCGATGTAGGAGTATCGAAAGGCAAGGGGGCAGCTCATGAATTTCCCGAGCTTCGAGGGACTCAGCGTGCTCGGGATTTCGACGGCCATGGGGCAACGTTAGAGCCTCGGTGTCGCGTGGTGAATGAAATGGGTGATGTGACACCATTTGCATCGGATTCTCGACTAAAACTTCCGGCATGGAACACCTCCTTGTTACCCATGGCTACCTCGCGCTGTTCGCGCTCGCGCTGATTCAGTCGTTCATTATTCCGATCCCCTCGGAGGTCACCTTCGGCTACGCAGGGGTGCTCTCTTATGAGCATCACATGAACATCGTTCTCGCAATCTTGCTCGGCACGCTCGCAGAACTCATCGGTTCCTCGTGCGCCTATTTCCTCTTTTGCTGGGGTGGCCGACCGCTCGTCGAGCGCTATGGAAAATACGTGCTGGTCAGCACGCGAGATCTCGACCGTGCTGAGCACTGGCTCGATGGCCGCGGAGAGTTCTTCATCGCAATCGGACGTGCGCTTCCCGTCCTCCGGCTGCCGGTCTCGTGGATCGCCGGAATCGTCAAGATGACCTACGCGAAGTTCCTCGCGTTCAGCTTCATTGGAACGCTCGTCTATGCATGTGTGTTGTGCGGCATCGGATACGGCGTTGGCTCGACGTGGACCAAGGTCGTGCACGACTTCAAGCTCGCCGGCTATCTCATCCTCGCAGCTGTCGTACTAGCCGCACTTGCAGTACTTCGCCACCGCTACGTAGAACTTCGCCACGAGAGGGCGCGCTCTTCTCACTAGGCGACATCTGGCCAAGGGTGTGGCACGCCCGCTAGCAAAGCGTCGCGCTGTTATCGCGGTGCAATTTCAAACGCCTGTGCAAGCAGTTCGTAGGAATGCGCGCGCGCCTGGTGGTCATGGGTGATTGTGACCGCGACGATCTCGTCGACGCCATAACTTTTCGCGAGTTCACAAAGTGCCTGGTGTACGCGCTCTTGGTCACCGACAATTGCCCGCGCACGCGAATCAAGCACGATTGAAAGATCGGCATCGGTGTAGGGATAGGCGAGCGCCTCCTCTGGGGTCGGCACCGTGTTGTGCTCTCCATAGCGTCGTTGTCGAAGCCTCCACAGGTCCGTACTCGCGCTCAGCCGTTCGGCCTCTTCATCGGTATCTGCGACGATCACGCGAACGGCAATCGCGCAGCGTTCGATGTCCTCGTCACGATAACGCGCGAAGTGCTCGCGGTAATAGTTCATTGCCTCTGGGCCGCCATGTGCACTGATGAAATGGGCAAAGCACAGACCGGTACCAAAGTGCGCTGCCGCCTGCGCGGAATATCCGCTCGAACTCAACAGCCAGAGCTCAGGGGGAGTGTCTGGGACAGGAGTTGCCGGTTGTTTTTGAAACGGGTGATTGGCTGGAAAATCATCGGCGAGCCAGGCGCGAAGTTCACCGAGCTGTTCTAAGAAGTCGTCTCCGGCGGGATGCTTGCGGTTGCGCTGGAGCGCGAGTGTTGCGAGCGGTGTGCCACCTGGTGCACGACCAAGACCAAGGTCGATCCGACCGGGATGCATCGTTGCGAGCATCCGGAAGAGTTCGGCGACCTTGAGGGCGCTGTAGTGGGGCAACATGACGCCACCTGATCCGACGCGAATCGTGCTGGTCTTTGCGGCGATGTGGGCAATGAGCAGCTCCGGGGCAGATCCTGCGAGGCCGTAGGTACCGTGGTGTTCGGCAAGCCAGTAACGCGCGTAGCCAAGCGCCTCAGCTCTCTTCGCGAGATCGACGCTGTTCGCGATCGCTTCGCCTGGAGTTGAACCCGAAGGAACGGGTGTCTGGTCAAGTACTGAGAGAGTCACCATGATCTGGTCACCCTAACGTCGCCGTGGCGTCTTTTCGTTCAGTCACTTGCGACGGCGATGACCTCGAGTTGCACGAGCATCGTTCCGTTGAGTTTTTGGGTGACCGCGTGTCGTGCCGGACGGCTGTTGGGATCCGGGAACATCTTTAGCCACTCCTCATTGACATATTCGCGAAGATCCATGTCTGCCAACAACACGGTCATCCTGATCACGTCATCGGGTGTTACACCGGCTGCTGCTAAGAACTTCGCGACGTTCGCGAATGCATAACGCACCTGTTCTTCACCGGTTGCAGCGGTCTTGCCCGTCTTTGGGTCGATTCCCATGATCGCAGACGAATAGATGATGTTGTCGATGCGAGCGCCCATGGGAATCGGTGCTGCATGTTCGACCCCTTCGATCTCAATGGACCGTCGTCGTGTGGTCATCGTTCCTCCTCGGTCACGCGATGCGAGGTGTTCAATCGCACCGCGGAGATGTCGGTGTCATGGTATCCGGCGAGGAGTTTCGCGGACGCGATTTGACGCCCTCTGGCTGTTGCTCGAAACCCTTGCGAGGTTGCCTAGGCGCGACGGCCGACGAGGCGCCATGTCGCTGGCAACAACAGCGAGACGATTCCCGCCTTGATTGCGTCACCTGCGAGGAATGGCGTAAGGCCAAGCGCGATCGCCTTTGCGAGGCTCACGTGGATGTCGAGTGCGAGCCATGGCACTCCGACGAGATAGATGAGGAATTCGCCGGTGAACATTGCAAGCAGGGTAGTGACGACGGCTCGGTTTGGCTTGTGCTCTGCGATCGCTCCGCAGACGAACGCGGCGAGGATGAAGCCAATCAGGTAACCCGTCGATGGGCCCTGCCATCCCGAACTGTGGTGGATGAACCACGGCAGTCCGGCAAGTCCAGCAAGAAAGTAAAGGCTGAGTGCCATTCCTGCACGTCGACGACCGAGCGCGCAGCCGGTCAACAGGACGCCGAGCGTCTGTCCGGTGATCGGCACCGGGGTGAAAGAGAGCGGAATCGAGATCTGGGCGAGGATGCCTACGAATGCCGCGCTACCGATTACGAGGAGCGTATCTCGCACCAAGGTGCCTGGCAGCAGATCCGCCAAGACGATCGCTTTGCGGTGCTCCAGTGCGGTAGTTCCCTGTGACATCGGACCCTCCAGGTTGCGGTGAAAAATGAATGTCGTCATCGAATGTTCTCATTCCGGTTGGTCAGACTAGTCGAGCGAAGGTGAGCGGCAAGGTGTTGCCGGTGAAGACTAGCTGGTCACGTCGTTGTCGGCGTGATGCGAAGCAGCAGGTCGCCGGCTCGAACCGAGGTCACCGGTTCGACTGTGAGCGCCATTATCCTGCCGGCCACCGCTGCAGTTATGCCCGCCTCCATCTTCATCGCCTCGATCGTCGCAACGACCGTGCCGACACTGACCTCGTCGCCCGGTCGCACCCGGATGGTGACGACTCCGGTGAACGGAGCGGCGACCTGGGTCGGATCGTTCTGGTCTGCGCGCTCTGCTGTCAGGGCATCGACGCCAAGGGAACGGTCGCGCACCGAGAGTGGTCGGTACTGGCCATTCAGCGTGCAGACGACGGTACGCATTCCGCGCTCGTCAGCCTCTCCGATCGCCTCGAGCCCATAGATCAGTGATACGCCGGGCTCGAGTTCGACCTCGGTCTCCTCGCCGTGGCGAAGTCCATAGAAAAAGGCCCTCGAGGACAGGAGCGAGAGATGTCCGTAGGTACTGACCGCGTCCTCATACTCGCGCGTCGGTCCGGGAAAGAGCAGGCGGCTCAGTGTGTCACGCCTTGTCGGTCCCTCAAGCAGTGCCTCGTCTTGTTCGGAGATCGTTGGCTCTTTGAGTACGGGCATGCGCCCGGCGAGCGCCCTGGTACGAAAGGGCTCTGGAAATCCGTTTGCTGGAGTGCCAAGCTCACCGGCGAGAAAGCCGAGCACGCTGTCTGGGATGTCAAAGCGCTCTGGCTCGCGTTCGAACTCTTCGGGATCTGCTCCAGAGGCTGCGAGCTGGAGTGCGAGATCGCCGACAACCTTGCTCGATGGCGTCACCTTGACGATGTTTCCAAGGATCTTGTTTGCAATCGCATAGAGGCGCTCGACATCTTCAAAGCGATCGCCGAGTCCGACTGCGGCGGCCTGCTGGCGAAGGTTTGAGAGCTGTCCACCGGGGATCTCGTGCTGGTAGACCCGTCCGGTCGGGCCGGGAAGGCCGCTCTCGAATGGGGCGTAAAGGCGCCGCAATGATTCAAAATAAGGCTCGAGATCGCTGAGCGCATCTAAGTCGATGCCGGTCGCGAACTCGGAGTGATCGGTTGAGGCGACGATCGCAGAGAGCGAGGGTTGGCTGGTCGTTCCCGCCATCGGAGCGTGCGCGCCATCGATCGCGTCGACGCCCGCCTCGAGTGCTGCGAGATAGGTGGCGAGCTGTCCGCCCGAGGTGTCATGGGTGTGCAGATGGACCGGAAGACCAAAGCGCTCTCGAAGTGCAGTGACGAGTCGGTATGCCGCGGGTGGACGCAACAGGCCAGCCATGTCCTTGATGCACAGCATGTGCACACCGGCATCGACGAGTCCGTCTGCGATGTTGAGGTAATAGTCAAGCGTGTAGGTGTGCTCGCTTGGATCGGAAAGGTCACTCGTGTAACACAGCGCACCCTCCGCGATTGCATGCGTCTCAAGAACCGCGTCGATCGCTGGACGCATCTGGCCGACATCGTTGAGCGCATCGAAGATTCGGAAGATGTCGATGCCCGTCTCTGCAGCCTCTTTGACAAAGTGACGCGTCACGATCTCGGGATAGGGCGTGTAGCCAACGGTGTTTCGTCCGCGCAAAAGCATCTGCAGACAAAGGTTCGGTACCGCCTGGCGCAACAGTTCAAGCCGTTGCCAGGGATCCTCGTGCAGAAAGCGCAGCGCAACGTCATAGGTCGCACCGCCCCATGCCTCGAGCGAAAGCAGCTGCGGAGTCATGCGCGCCACATAGGGCGCAACGACCAACATGTCGTCGGTGCGGAGCCTTGTTGCGAGCAGTGACTGGTGTGCGTCACGAAATGTGGTGTCGGTCACCCATGGTGCATGAGAATTGCGGATCTCTTGTGCGAATGCGCTTGGTCCGACTCGCAATAGTCGTTCTCTTGAGCCCTCTGGGGGAGCAACCGAGAGGTCGATCTTTGGAAGTTTGTCTCTTGGGTTGATAGAGCTCGGCAGTTCGCCATGAGGACGGTTCACCGTCACTTCAGCGAGATACGCGAGCAGCTTCGAGCCTCTGTCGGTGCCTGTTCTCGCGCGCAACAGCTCGGGATAGTCATCCAACAGTGCGGTCGTTGCCCGCCCTGCCTTGAACTCCTCGTTGTCAAGCACGGCCTGGAGGAAATAGATATTCGTCGCGACTCCGCGGACACGAAATTCTGTGACCGCGCGTCGCGCTCTTGCAACCGTCTCTGGCCACGTTCTTCCGCGCGCGGTCATCTTGACCAGCATTGAGTCGAAATAGGGGAGGACCTCTGCGCCGGCGTGGAGTGTGCCGCCATCGAGGCGTATGCCCGCACCACCCGCACTCCGATAGGCCGAGATGCGTCCTGTGTCGGGTCGGAAGTCGTTGTTGGGGTCCTCGGTGGTGATGCGACACTGCAACGCGCATCCCTGGATCGTTATCGCCTCCTGGTCGAGGTCGAGCTGGTGAAGCGTTGCGCCTGCAGCGATCGAGAACTGCGCACGCACGAGGTCAACGCCGGTGACCTCTTCAGTGACCGTATGTTCGACCTGGATACGCGGGTTCATCTCGATGAATACGTGCTGTCCGCGTTCGTCGAGCAGGAATTCAACTGTGCCCGCGTTCTGGTAACCGATCGAGTTCGCGAAGTTGACTGCGTCCTCGCACAGGCGTGTTCGTATCACTGGATCGAGATTCTGCGCTGGGGCAACCTCTATCACCTTCTGGTGCCGGCGCTGGACGGAACAGTCGCGCTCATAGAGATGCACGATGTTGCCGTGCATATCACCGAGGATCTGAACCTCGATGTGTCGGGGTCGCGTGACTGCCTGTTCCAAGAATATGGTCTCATCACCGAACGCGGAGGCAGCCTCGCGCCGTGCAGCATCGATCGCATTGACGAGCTGATCCGAGGTATCGACGCGGCGAAGGCCGCGCCCTCCGCCACCTGCTGCTGCTTTGACAAACAACGGGAACCCAATTGACTCTGCAGCCCCGATCAGTTCTGAGCCATCAGTCGTCCCCGGTGTTGTACGCAAAACGGGAAGCCCAGCAACTCTTGCTACCTCGAGCGCGCGGACCTTGTTCCCGGCGAGCCGGAGTACCTCAGCCGGTGGCCCGACAAAGGTGATGCCGTTGTCGCGACAGGCCTCGGCAAGTGCAGGGTTCTCCGAGAGGAATCCATATCCCGGGTAGATCGCGTCAGCACCGGAGCTAAGCGCGACTTCGACCAGCGCGTCGATATCGAGATAGGCGGTGACTGGATGTCCATGCTCACCGATCACATAGGACTCGTCTGCCTTTTGACGGTGCAAGGAGTTGCGGTCCTCATAGGCATAGACCGCGACCGATTTCAGTCCGAGTTCATACGCGGCACGAAACGCTCGAATCGCGATCTCACCACGATTAGCGACCAAAACCTTCTTCACGGCTCTCCAAGCTTGATGATCAATGAGATAATGGAAAACTCACGGGATCGTGACCAACGCGCGGTATCGAGAGGACCCCTCGCTTTGCACCTCGGCCATTTAGCGTGTCGCTAACGATACGCGCTTTCACTGCTTGTCGGTGCACGCCAGGCGATGTATGAATGGGGGGTTTTTGAACCCTTCGATGAGTGAACCAAATCCCCCTGCCAGCACTGGCCTGGGCGGACACTTTCGCGCTTGGCACTAGATTGGCAGCCATGCTCCGCTATCTCACCGCCGGCGAATCCCACGGAAAGTCTCTCGTTGTCATCCTTGAGGGACTGCCTGCAGGACTTCGCATCGAATACAAAGAGATCACCGGCGAGCTTGGGCGTCGACGCCTTGGCTATGGACGCGGGCCGAGAATGCGCTTTGAGCAAGATGAGATCGAACTTCTCGCGGGTATTCGCCACGGACGCACCCTCGGTTCGCCGGTCGCGATCGAGATTGCCAACACGGAATGGCCAAAGTGGGTCGAAGAGATGTCTCCAGATCCCGGCAGGCCATCAAAGATCCTCACCGCCCCGAGGCCGGGCCACGCGGACTTGGCCGGCATGCAGAAATATGGTTTTGCCGACGCGCGCGATGTGCTCGAGCGCGCCTCGGCAAGAGAGACTGCCGCACGGGTCGTCGCTGGCTGTTTCGCGAAGGCCCTGCTTGCACAGATCGGCGTCTCGGTGCTGAGTCACATCACCGCGATCGGTTCCGCTGTGTCGAGCTCGACAGAGCGGCCAGGTGTCAATGATCTCGCCAAAGTTGACGAGAATGAGGTTCGCTGTCTTGACGAGAGGGCGAGCAAGGAGATGATCGCTCAGATCAAGGCAGCTGCAAAGGTCGGTGACTCGCTCGGAGGTATCGCCGAGGTGATCGCGTATGGCGTGCCCGTCGGCCTCGGCAGCCACGTGCACTGGGATCGCAAGATCGATGGGCTGCTCGCTCAGGCGCTGATGAGCATCCAGGCGGTCAAGGGTGTTGAGATCGGTGATGGATTCAGCGTTGCCCATCAGCCCGGCTCTGAGGCACATGACGCGATCTACTACGACGAAAAAGACCACAGTTACATTCGCCAGACGACGCGCGCCGGCGGCGTGGAGGGTGGGATCACCACCGGCGGTCCGGTCATCGCGCACGTCGCGATGAAGCCGCTCGCGACACTCAATCGTCCGACGCTTCATACGGTCGACGTGGTGACCAAAGAGGATACGGTCTCATTCAAAGAGCGCACCGACGTCACTGCGGTGCCGGCGATGGGCGTAGTTGCCGAGACGATGATGTCTCTGGTGCTTGCCAATGAGGCGCTTCGCAAGTTTGGTGGAGACTCGATTGCTGAATTTGCGCGAAACCACCGCGCCTTTGTTGAAACGTGCAACGCAACTCCATCAGCGGTGATGCCCTAGTCTTCTCTGCAGATTTGGCGCTGGCCCTCGCTCTTTGTGGCAATTGGAGCGCCGCGAGGCGAGCGATTATGGTTAGGAGACCCAGCGCAAGCCTTACACCGATGTGTTGTCTTTGGAACTGCCTGAGGTTTGACAGGCCTTTTGTAACCACCACCGCTGTATGACCAATAATGTCAAAGAATGCCCCATGAACTGGTGGCGAGATTTCGAGAGAGAAGGGAAATCGCAATGAAGATCACGCTTAACCTCGACCTGTGTGCAGGACACGGTCAGTGCGAAGACGCTGCACCTGAGGTCTTCTCCGTGAGCGACGAGGGTCTTGTCGTTCAGTTGATTGAGGATCCGGGCGAAGAGTACCGCGCACAGGTAGAGGATGCCGCGCGTCGCTGCCCAGCAGACGTCATCACAGTCGAATAATTACTGCGCCGGCGACGGCGATCGTTTTTCAGGAGAGCAACGTATGTCCATGGATCGCATCGTCGTCGCTGGTGCCTCACTCGGAGGACTCCGCACTGCGGAGGCACTCCGGCACGAGGGCTTTGCCGGTGAACTGATTGTCATCGGCGCAGAGCACCACTTTCCGCCCTATGACCGCCCCCCGTTCTCGAAGGAGATTCTCAAGGGTGAATGGGAGGCTGACCGGGGCCGACTCAAGGTCATCGAGCATCTCAACGCGGAACTTGTCCTTGGCAGGCGCATCGTCAAGCTTCATCACGCGCTCTCGGAGGTCGAACTCGATGATGGGTCGCGGATCAGTTTCGATGGACTTGTCATCGCAACGGGCGCATCGCCGCGCATGTTGGCATCGATCGATGCATCGACGCCTGGCGTCTTTGTGCTTCGCACCTACGATGAGTCCGTTGCGCTTCGCGAGGCGTTGGCGAAATCGCCAAAGGTCGCAATCATCGGTGCTGGCTGGATCGGCTGTGAGGTTGCGGCGACCTGTCGGGGTTATGGACTTGATGTCACCTTGATCGAATATTTTCCCCAGCCACTTGAGCGAACGCTCGGTCCGGTGATGGGCGAGTGGGCAGCTGAGGTGCATCGTCGCCATGGCGTCGATCTTCGCCTCGGAGTTGGGGTCAAGGGGATCTCTGGCCAGGGCGCCGTCGAGCGGGTTGAACTCGAAGATGGAAGCTTCGTCGAGGCAGACGTTGTCGTGCTGGCAGTTGGCGTTGCCCCGGAGACCTCGTGGCTTGAGGGGAACGACTTTGACCTCGAGAACGGGGTTCTCTGTGATGAGACGTTGCTCGTCAAGGGTGCGAACAACGTTGTTGCCGTCGGGGACGTCGTCAGATGGCCAAATGCGATGTTTAACAAGGTGATGCGCGTCGAGCACTGGTCAAACGCGGTCGAGCAGGCATCGGTTGCTGCGCACACGCTGTTACATGGGCCGAGTGAGGCAAAGTCCTATGTGGCCGTTCCCTATGTCTGGTCAGATCAGTACGACCTCAAGATTCAATACGTCGGCACCGCGGGAGCCTTTCATTCGGTGTTCGAGGGTTCGATCGAGGACAATAAATTTGTCGCCGGGTATGAGGCAGATGGCATGTTGGTCGGAGCATTGTGCGTGAACAGCCCGGCGCGCATGATCAAGTACAAGCGATTCATCTCGACACATCCGCAGATTGAGGACATCTCAGCAAACCTCCCCTGAGGAGCCATTTTCGGCTGCTCGATAGTTGGCGAGCTCGATATGGCAAAGCGGCTTGAGATGAGTCGAGCCGCAACGGGTTGAAGAGCTGCGCCGGTGAGATCGTTTTCTTGACAGCCTTTGGCAGGCCTGCCGATGCCTGTTGCCTGCTGGTTGTAAAGCACAACCGCGTCGTTGACGCAACGACGCGGTGAGATTCGCAGCCTCTCGATCTCCACAAACGACTCTGAGGATCATCCGGGGATAATGCATGCCCTCATCGGCAAGGTCAAGTTTGTTGGCAAGAGCGCGGAGCAGGTCAACGAAGATTGCCCACAACCGGCGGTCGCGCCCGTGCGGGCGTGCCGCTAACCTAAGGTCATAGACCCTGTTCTCGTGGCGCGCGATCTCACGTTGTACCTCGCGTGCGCCGGAATGCAATGACGCAATAAGTCGAGGAGACCCTACCTATGGAACTATCCAACGAGTTTGTCGTTACCGCCCCGATTGCGGCAACATGGGCGATTCTCACGGACTTAGAGCGCATTGCCCCATGTCTTCCTGGCGCTCAACTTGATGAGGTCGAAGGTGAAGAGTACCGAGGCACCGTCAAGATCAAGGTCGGTCCGATCACGAGCCAGTACAAGGGCACCGCGACCTTCGTCAGTCTCGACGAGGTAAATCACAAGGCAGTCCTCCGCGCGACCGGCCGGGACACGCGCGGCCAGGGTAACGCGACAGCTACGGTAACCGCGTCTCTCAGCGAAGAGGGTGACAAGACAAAGGTCAGTGTTGTGACCGAACTTGACATCACCGGCAAGGTCGCCCAGTTCGGCCGAGGCATGCTTGCTGACATCAGCACGAAGTTGCTCGGTCAGTTCGCGGAGCGTCTTGAGAACGACGTGGTGAGTTCATTTGATGCACCCTCCCCAAGTGCCACCGCGACCGATGAGGCAAAGCCCTCCGCAGAATCTGCGGGCGCCACCCCTGAGGCGCCAACGGCTGCACCTGGAATCAGGCAGATTGCACCAATGGGCAACGCTCCTGTTGATCTTGGAAAGCTTGCGGGTTCATCGGTGCTCAAGGCGATTCCTGTCGTGGGCGTCGTGGTCCTTGCGATCATCAAGATCTTTCGTCGAAAATCCAAGCGGTCCTGAAAAGGCCAGCGATTCGTCGGTGCTCGTCTCGCCGCATGGCTCCCAACGAGTCGGCAGAGCGGTCCTGGCGGGTACGCTTCGCGTATGGAGTTCCCAATGAGCACCGATAATTGGGTCGGGCTTACCAATGATCCGCTTGACCAAGGTATGGCCGCGCGCTGGGCGATCTTGCCCTCATGTGGAGCGGTGGTGACATTTGCGGGAACCGTTCGTGATCACTCCGAGGGGCGCGAGGGCGTATCGGTCCTCGAATACGAGGCCTATCAGGAACAGGTCGAGCCACGCCTCCTCGCGATTGCGAGCGTCGCGCGCGAGCGCTGGCCAATGGTCGGTCGACTCGCGCTGTTGCACCGGATCGGACGACTCGAACTCGGCGAGGAATCGGTCGTTGTGGTTGCCTCGAGCCCGCACCGCCCGGAGGCTTTCGAGGCGGCGCGGTTTCTGATCGATGCGATCAAGGCAACCGTGCCGATCTGGAAGAAAGAGACCTGGGCAAAGGGAACCGACTGGAGTCTCTGTGATCACGAGATCGAAGACGCCAGCATCTCCTCCGAGGAGCGAGATGCGCTGGTTGAAGAGATCAACCGCCGCAGTCTTGTCGCTCAAGATTCATCACATTCACCATCGGATCTTCATTCGTGACCCAGCCGGTCATTGAGAACAGCGACGTTCTCGTAGACTCGACATCAAACGGGCGCGCGCCAAGCGCAGTGCGTGTCGACCTTCGAAGACGCGCGGAGCCAAAGTCGCATCTGGTCGATCTCTCGGCGATGCCATTGTCTGGTCCACTGATTGACACATACGGCAGGGTGCATGACGACCTTCGTCTCTCGATCACGGATCGGTGCAACTTCCGCTGTGTCTATTGCATGCCAGAGGAGGGAATGGTCTTCCAGGCGCGCGAGGATCTGCTCAGCTTTGATGAGCTCTATCGCGTCGCGGCGATCGCCAAGGAGCTTGGCGTGAATTCGGTCAGGCTGACCGGTGGTGAGCCACTCGTACGACGTGGTGTCGTCGGATTTATTGCGAGACTCGGTGAACTTGGGTTCTCAGACATTGCAATGACAACAAATGGCACAAAGCTTGTCGAGTATGCAGAGCCATTGAAGGCGGCCGGACTGCGCCGGGTCAACGTCAGCTGTGACTCATTGCGTCCCGATCGTTTCGCACAGATCAGGCGACGCGGCGAGCTCGATGAGGTGCTCGAGGCGATGTCAGCAGCAGAGCTTGCTGGACTTGGACCAATCAAGGTCAATGTCGTGCTCATCTCCGGTGTGAACGATGACGAGGTGCTCGATTTCGCAGAGTTCGGCCGAGCAACCAATCGCATCGTGCGTTTCATCGAATTCATGCCGCTTGACGCGCCAGGTCACTGGCAGCGTAGCGAGGTCGTTCCGGGGGCAAGGATTCTCGAACAGATCAATGCGCGCTATCCGCTCGAACCGATACAGAGTGCGGTCATCGATCCTGCACCTGCACAGCGTTTCCGATATGTCGATGGCAGGGGCGAGATTGGACTCATCTCAAGTGTGACCGAGCCGTTCTGTGGAACGTGCAACCGACTTCGTCTCACCGCTGATGGAGCGATCCGCAACTGTCTGTTCAGCAATGACGAGAGCACGATTCGGGATCTCTTGCGCTCTGGCGCAACTGACGCAGAGATCGAGACGGTGTTTCGCCAAGCGGTATGGGGAAAGTTCCCCGGTCATGGCATCAACGATCCTGGGTTCTTGCGACCACAGCGTTCGATGTCGATGATCGGTGGCTGAGATGGCCCAGCTGCGTTTCTTTGGCCCTTTGCGCGATGTGACCAAAACCTCGAGCCTTGAGATCGAGGCAGGGACCGTTGACGATGCGGTGGCTACTGCGGTGAATCTTTTTGGAGATGACTTTGCAAAGATCATGAAGCGCTCGCGTGTCTGGGTGAATGGCGAACAAAGCGAGGGAACGCGGGTACTGCTTCAAAACGACGAGGTGGCGATCCTGCCACCCGTATCTGGCGGGTAGGGAGTTCTAGTCGGTTGGTCTCGCAACGGCTGGCCGCGCGTGGGGGTGGGGGTTTTCGCCCTCAAGGAGAGCGAGCGCGTGATCCAAGATGTCAATCACTGCCGAGAGGCATTCGACTGCGCCTTTTGGAGATCCCGGGGTGTTGAGCACGAGCGCACCGCCGATCGTTCCCGAGACCGAACGCGACAGTCGGCCAAGCGGGTTGACGAGCCGCATCGCCTCGGAGATGCCCGGTGCCTCGCGTTCGATGACGGCGCGTGTCCCCTCCGGAGTGAGATCGCGCTGGCCAAATCCGGTTCCCCCGGTGGTCACCACGAGTCCGGAAAAGCCATCGGTCAGACGGAGCAGGGCGTTCGCGACTGGATCGACGCCATCCTCGCTCAATGCGCGCTCGACGACGATAAATCCTGAAGATTCAAGCAACTCTGCCACCGCGGCGCCACCTCTGTCCTCGGCGTGACCATGTGCGACCGAATCAGAGACCGTGAGAACCTTTGCGTGATGGGCCATAACAAGAGCCTAATGGGGCTGTGAATATCACTCCCGAGGGGCGAGCTGATCCCGAGGTTCCGGTGCGGGGGAGTGGGCTCGTTTGAATGAGCCCACCAGAGAGAAACGGGTAGTGACCGAGTTTGAATGCGCGATTCGAGTGGCTGGCTCGGTATCCCCTCGACAGCCCCTCAGGCTTAAAAGTTTACATT
>DATLTI010000241.1:0-2829 GCA_035533675.1 Acidimicrobiales bacterium
TTCCACGCATCGGCCCAATCGCCTAGCGCTCTGTTCCACACAAACCGACAAGAATCGAACACGCCCTTGAGTTGGTTTGCCTGCGCCAGAGTCACTCTTAGTCGATACCTGTAGCGGACCTCGATCTGTCGCACCTAAGCCACAGGTCTCTGATGCACCACGTATCGACGAACGACTTCGCGTGGTGCACCACCGAGCGTCGATACCAACCACGAAGGACTCTGGAGCGATGGCAGACGACGAAGATGGGGAGACTCAGCTCGGAGGCGGCGCGATGATCGTCCTTCCAGAACCTGTAGCGCTTTTGAGAGCCAAACCGTTGGAGCCAGCTCTATGAGGAGGTGCACATCGTCGGGGATTACTTCAATTTCGATCACTTTGTCGCCAAGATCTTGAACAGCCTCGATGATGATTAGCCTGAGTCGACCATCGACACGACCACCGAGCACACGTCTGCGATATCTGGGGCACCAAATCAGGTGGTCCTTCGCTGGGTACACGGCCCTGTCTGTCGATCGGTAGTTCACAACAAAAATCTACGTGTCAGGTGTGTCAGTATCGGCTCTTTGAGCCGAGCGCCTCTCTAAGCTTCTTGATGTAGCCAGTTAATCGTCCGTGTTGCGACGATCCCTAGAAACCGCCCCCGCCCCACACCCCAATTTGGTGATTGCGTATTTGTAGAGCTGGAAAGTGCCACCATTTGGCCGGCAACGATGGCCTGGCGCTATCGTGAGGACGTCTTGGCAGGTTCTCTCGCCATACCAATGACCCAGGACCAATGATTCAGGAAAAGACATGACGCAACCAAAGTTTGCTCCCATCAGCATCGAAGATGAGGTCCGTCCGGCTTACAAGCTCGATGTGCCCCGACCGTGGCAAAAACACCGGCCCGGAGAGTTTGATCCGGGCTCTCGCGATTTTGAGGCAGGTTCTGGGCCCGACCAGGGCTATCTCTCGTTGCTCGCCAGACGTTTTGTCAGCCAGATCGTGCTCGGTGATGGAGAGCACGTTGAAGATGCAATCGCTGGAGCGATCGCGATCGGTATGGCCCGAGCCTCGCGCTTTGGCAGGGCTCCCGTTGCGAAAGATCTCGAGTTCGCACTTTCAGCGCTTGGGTTTCTCAGCGCACAGACGAGCGATCGTGTGATGCGACGCGCATCATTGATTGGCGGAGTTGCTCATGATCTGTGGCATCGCCGCGAACTCGTTGCGCGTTTTTCAACTGAGATGTTGTCGATGACCCCGGACCGAGCAGGAGATGCCCTCTGCTCCCAAGAGGCGAACGCTTAGTTCTTTGGGCGTTTAGCTCTGCTGTGTTCTTGCAATCGTCTTGTACATGACGATGTGCTTGCCGATGTGTTCAACGTCGAAGATCGGCCCATAGGTTAAGAACCCTTCTCGCGCATAGAACTTCTGAGCGGTGATGCGCGCGTTGCACCACAAAAGTGCAGACTCTTCCTCGGTGATGTAATCGATGATTCTGTCAAGTACGAGCTTGCCGAGTCCCTCGCTGCGACGTCTCTCATCGGTCGCAACGGCACGGAGCCGCCACGGACGAAGCGTCTTGGCGAGTAAAACAAGCGGGGCGTAGGAGGACGGTGGTTTTTCGGGATAGACCGTCGCTGTTGCGAGAATTCGTGGGTCTCCACCCTCTGTCAGTCCGAAGGTGATCGCTGACGCAAACGTGTCGTTGTCGGTCGTCTCGGCAAGCGGACGGCCTGGACGCAGCACTTGGTGGCGAAGCTCGTAGGTGCGGAATGGATCCACAATTTCGACGCTCAAATTCATGTCATTTACGGTAGTCCCGAGGACGAGGTGTCTTGGTTAGGACCTTGATGTCCGTGAATCGTCCTTTGGTGAAGCCATGGCGCGAAGCGCGAGTTCAATGATGAGGAGCCCGCGTTCGCTGTCTGGGTCTCCGAGCAGTTGTCCGGGTCGTCCCGAGAGCAGGTCGCGAGCGCTTTCGAGCAATGACTCGTGCCCCTCGACGAAAGTGGCAACCTCATGCGCCGCATCCAACGTCGAAGATCGCTTTCCCAAGGCAATTGCCATCTCCATCACCTCATTGACCACCGGATCTCTCTCAAGCAGGTCAATAATTTCGGAGGCGAACACTGCGACTGAGGTGCCCGACTGTTGGTCTGGGCCAAAGGCACGACTCGCCACGACGTGGCCGCCCTTTGCTTCGAGCAGGCGTTGCAACTTCGCTAGCGTGTCGCGGGCCGCGAAGCGGTAGGTGCAAAAAGTGGCGAATTTTGTCGCGCCGAGTGCGGGCAGCGCTTTGATTGCCCTCGCCGTCGCTCGGGCAGGTCCCACTCTCACGAAGCCAAATCCCTCGACCCAGGTGCCGAGTACCACGAGATCGGCGGCGACAATCTGATTGAGTCCGATGTCGCTCATTCTCGCGGTAACCACCGTCACGCCCGCGTCGCTGAGAAAGTCGGAGAGTTCGCGCGCGGTTGTGCTGGTGTGACCACTGTGGCTCTCGAACACGACGAGAACTGACGCCGAACTCTCGTCTTGTCGCGTTGGGTGTGGCCGCGAGCAGTGGTCAAGGATCGCCTCTGCGGCCCGTCGCCCCTGAGCCATTGCCTCGATGACGCTCGATGGTCCAATCAGCGCGTCTCCTGCGACGTAGACACGATCAATGGATCCGAGTGCCGCACTGAGACGACCGATCTCGCGCATCTGGGAGAGTTCACCGATGCGACGGTGTCGGGCGAACGCGGGCGCTCCCGCTGCAGGAAGTCCGCTTGCCTGAAGACGGCGGTCGGGAACATCAGGTAACAGACGCGCGATCGGCTTTGTGGGTGCAAACCCAACAAGCAC
>DATLTI010000242.1:0-2358 GCA_035533675.1 Acidimicrobiales bacterium
GAGAAGCGATCTCGTCGTCAAGGTCAAAGAGCCAGTTGCATCTGAATATCCGCTCCTTGGCATCAGTCGAGGTCAGGTGCTCTTTACCTTTTTGCATCTCGCAGCCTCTCGACAGTGTCTCGATGCGCTGATCCGCGCGAATAATGTCGCGATTGCCTATGAGACGGTGCGGACGATGGACAGTTCGCTTCCGTTGCTCCGGCCGATGAGCGAGGTTGCAGGTCGGATGGCGCCGATGGTTGCGGCGACGCATCTGATGCGACCCGGAGGCGGACGGGGAGTGCTCATGAGTGGAGTTCCAGGTGTCGCCCCCGCGCGCGTCGTGGTGATCGGCGGAGGAGTCGCTGGACTCGCTGCAGCAACGATTGCGCGAGGCATGCATTCACACGTGCAGATCCTTGACAAGAACCTTGATCTGCTCCGTTCGATCGATCATCACTTTGACGGAGCGGTCGAAACTGTCGCATCGAACATGCACAATCTCGAAGAGGCCTGCCTCGAGGCAGATATCGTTATCGGCGCGGTGCTGAACGTCGGGGCGAAGGCGCCAAAGCTTGTCTCGCGCGATCTCGCGTCCCGCATGCGCCATGGTTCGGTACTCGTCGATATCTCGGTTGATCAGGGGGGATGTTTCGAGGCGACTCGCCCGACAACGCACTCAGACCCGGTGATCTTTGAAGACGGTTGCGTCTATTACTGCGTCGCCAACATGCCAGGAGCCACTCCCGTGACCTCCACCCAGTCGCTCGCAAACGCGACCCTTCCCTATTGTGTCGAACTTGCGAATAGAGGCTGGAAGGCAGCGATCCGACAGGACGCGGCACTTCGCGAGGGGGTCAATGTCGTCAACGGCACGATCACCTATGGTCCGGTTGCGCAGGCACATGGGCTGGCGAGCTCCGATATTGCGGAGTTCATCGCCGAGTCCACCCCTTGAAAAGAGGCCGGCACAGTTGGTTGGGTTGCACAAGTAAATCCATAGATTTTGTCGACAAAAAAGTTGACCCGAGCGCGCGCATCGAGGCGCTCCCATGTTTCTCTGTGGATTGTGTGATATTCAAAATAGAGATGCGCGCGTCGCGCGAAGACTGCAATAGGTGCGTTGTGCTTTTGAAATCTATTCGTTATGCTCCTGATCGTCAGTGCGAGAGGTCGAACCTGTGCTTCGCAATTCGTGAACTGGCTGGAGATATTTTCCACCAACTGGGGGGCAGGGTGGCGTGACTGAATTGGTTCAGAGTAAGTACATGGATGCGCGCGTTGGTGCAGGCATGTCGCACTTTCATCCAATTGGCCGTGCGCGATGAATCTCTTCATCGAGTCCACGGGATTTGGCATTGTCGTCGCCTCGATCCTCTCGATCGCGGCAGTCGGATTCACCCTCCAGTGGGGCGTTACGAACATCTTGAACCTTGCCTATGTGGACTTCATGATCCTCACGGCGTATCTCGATTATTCGCTGAGCCAGGTTGCCGGACTTGACTTCTGGGTCTCTGCAATCTTGTCGGTACTCGCAGTTGGCGGACTCTCAGTGGCGTTCAATCATTTTCTCATTCAGCCCTTTGTCAGGCGTGGGATCAAGTTCTTCTATCTGTTGATCATTGCCTTCGCCACCGGGACGGTCCTGCAATACGTCATCCAGGCAATCTGGGGTTCCACATTTTTCAACATCAGCGTCGGGGGTAACCAGTCCTACAACCTTGGCGGGATGCTGCTGACCGAGTCACAGTTGATCATCATCGGCATGGCGCTCTTCGTGATGGTCTCGCTGCACCTTCTGTTGACGAGAACCGATTTTGGACGCTCGATGCGCGCGGTGGCGATCAATCCGACCCTCGCCCAGTGTTCAGGAATCCGCACCGCGGTGGTGTTGAATGCCACGTGGTTCCTTACCGGAGTGCTGTGTGGAATCTCGGGACTCGTACTTGCATTCAATACCTCGACCTTTGACGTAAATACCGGAACGGTCTACATCGCACCGATTCTCGCGGCGGTCGTACTCGGTGGGATTGGCTCACCCTATGGAGCGATGCTCGCGGCAGTCATCATCGGACTGATCTCTGAGTGGGCCTCAGCGTTCATCAACCCGTTCTTCAACGTCGTCGTTGCGCTGATCGTGCTGGTCGGCGTGTTGTTGTTCCGTCCCGAGGGCCTGTTGCGTTCGTTGACGACGAGCTCTGGAGGTGGAACCTCATGACGGCGTTCCTCATCACGATCGGGATCTATTTCTTCATCGACCTGATTCTTGTATTGAGCGCGAACCTTCAGCTCGGGTTGATGGGCATGGCAAACCTTGGGTTCGTGCTGTTTCTTGGAATAGGCGCCTATGCAGCAACGATCTTTTCGATTGGACCAGAG
>DATLTI010000243.1:0-10378 GCA_035533675.1 Acidimicrobiales bacterium
TCGACGTTGTCGCCGAGAGTGCTCTCAATCCGGGCTATGTGATTTCGGGCACATGGGCCATTGGCGATCTCTATGTCATCGTCGGTGGAGGTCAAACGTCTCCGACCGTAGGTGGAGGAGTCGCGACCTCTGCAGCTTTGAGTCAGCCACGAGGCATTGCCGTCGACAGCGCCGGAGATGTCGTCATCGCGGACGCTTTAAATAATGAGGTCGATCTGCTCTCTCTTGCAGGCACCGGTTCAGGAGGTTCGAAGACCGCGGGCGACCTCTACGTCATCGCTGGGGGCGGGACCGCGGGTAGTCCAACAGGCTTAGCGATGCCGGCGACGAGCGCACAGTTGAACCAGCCGGATGGCGTCGCAGTTGATGCGCAGGGAAATATCGCGATCGCTGATTCAAGCCATAACGCGGTCGACATTCTCGCGTCGAGCGCTGTTGATCCTGGATATGGCATCGGCTCCTCCTGGTCGAGCGGCAACATCTATCGCGTCGTCGGAGGAGGAACGAGTGTTCCGAGCACCGGAGGCGTCTTATCTACGCTCTGCAAACTCAATGCACCCCAGGGTGTCACCTTCGATGCAAGCGGTGACCTGATCGTCGCTGAGGTCAATCACGCCACCGTCGATGTGCTTGCGCTCGCCCGGGACAACCCTGGTTATGCGCTCGCCAGCTCGGCTACCTGGACCATGGGTGATCTCTATGTCATCGCCGGCACAGGACTGAGTAATGTGAGCACCTCAGGGACGATTGCCAATCAGAGCCTTCTCTATGCTCCCGTTGGGGCCGCGATGCTTCCCGATGGAAGCCTCTCGCTGGTTGACCAGAGTTCCAAGCTGCTCGATCGTCTGATCCTCTCGCCCTCGATGCCGAGATCGCTCAGCGAGATGGCAACGGATACAGCGGTCACGCTCAGTTGGTCCGCGCCCGCGAGCAGCGGTGGGAGTGCCATAACCGACTATGTCGTGTACGTCTATGACCACGGCCAATCACTTCCGATCACAACAGATGATCTCGGCTCAATCGCAACAACGCTGACGGTATCGAATCTCAGCAATGGCGTCGCATATGATTTCTCGGTCATTGCACAGAATGCCATCGGAACGAGCGCCAATAGTGCCAAGGTCTCTGGTACTCCAGTAGCACCTGTCTCTCCACCGGTTGTAACAACTTCGACAACAACACCGACCACCACAACAACACCGACCACCACAACAACACCGACCACCACAACAACACCGACCACCTCAACAACACCGACCACCTCAACAACACCGACCACCTCAACAACACCGACCGCCTCAACAACACCGACCACCTCAACAACACCGGCGTCACCTCCGGTGAAGAGCATGCCAACGCCGGCACCGGTGGCGGCTTCTGGGGTTGTCGTACCCCAGGCAAACGTGGTCTTGACTTCGATGGTTCATCCGCGGATATCGATGCTCAGCGCTCCTGTTGAAGTTGCCGCGGGCGGTCTATCGTTCGCGGTTCGTTGCAGCAGCACAATCTGCAGGGGCTCGCTGACTGTGACTGCCCGTCATCTTGTGAAACTGAGCGGACGGACTGGCTCGATTTCGGTCTTCGAGGACGCTGTAGTTGCCCGCGTGTTCTACAGGGATACCTCGACTCGCACCCGTGTCATTCGTGTTCCCTTGACCTCGTATGGACGAGGAATGATCCAGATGCTCTCGAATAAGGGCGCCTCTGTCGTTGCAATAGCAGCTACGCGCGGCGGTGTCCTGACAAAAAGACGATTTCGGATGTTTTCAAACAGAGATCGGGCGAAGTAGCCCCAGTTCCCGTTCGACAAATGCTGGCCTCGCGGCCGGTGGGTAGATATTCTTTGTTCACCAGAGAGAGGAGGTGGTCGAAACTTGTCAGATAAACGTTTTGGGACCCTGGAGGTGGCTGGCCGTTAGGCGGCTCGCTGGACCACCTGGTGAATCCAACCAGACACCCTTGATTGTCATCGGTCGGGAGGTCGTCCCACCCGAAGAGTTCCGATAGATCAAGCCAATTTCAGCAGGAATGTACAGTCTTTTAAAAGACTGCAAAGGGGAGGCGCTTGCGCCTCCCCTTTGGCACGTATGACCTATTGCGCACCAGATCCTGTCGCGCGTTCGAGTGCTATTTGCAGCTTTCGCGCGTTGCGTTGTGGATTCTCCGATTCGGTGAGATATCGCACGACAACGAACCGAGTTCCACCCGCCGCGACAATCGCGGGAATGATCTCTGGGGTAACTCCGCCGGTGACGAAAAATGGCAGAGGATCGGTGCGGTTGCACGACCCATCAGCAAGGCTGCGAGCATTCGTAATGAATCTGATACCCGTTGCTTCGCGGCCTGGTTTCGTTGGCGTCTCTACGATCGGGCCAGCCGAAAGATAGGCGACGGGTTCTTGAAGTCCCGCGACAAATTCGTCGCTGTGGTGAGTCGAGAGCCCGATGATCTTTTCATCACCAAGGATCTGTCGCGCAAGCGCGACCGGCGCGTCATCTTGACCGACATGTACTCCATCTGCGTCCACCTCAAGTGCCAAATCTGGCCGGTCGTTCATGATGAAAGGAACACCATGATCAGAACAGACGCGCTTGAGAAGTTTTGCGCGCTTGATGAGCTCTCGCGCCTCGAGATTCTTCTCGCGGAGCTGGACAATATCAATGCCCCCGGCGATGCACTCACTGACAAAGTGTTCAAGATCTTTGCGGTCGGGAGTGCAGAGGTAGAGCGAGCAACAGGCAACATCAAATGACACTCGAACTATCTCGTTTCTCTTGCACGCCGGCAATCGGCGCTATGCGAGTCGGGGATCAATCGCCTCAGCGTCGATGTCGTACATCTTGATGGCATTGGCGACCTCTTCGGCGCTGACAAACCCGATCGCGAAGAGTTCGCTCAAGACAGCGACAACAATGTGTTCGGCGTCGATCTCGAAATGGCGGCGAAGCGATTCACGCGTGTCAGAACGTCCGTAACCGTCGGTACCGAGTGTGGCGAACGGTCTCTCAACAAATCGGGAGATCATGTCCGGCACTGCCTTCATGAAGTCCGAAACGGCAACGATCGGTCCCGCAGATGATGAGAGTGCCTCGCGCACATAGGCAATCCTCGGAGTCTCGGTGGGGTGGAGACGGTTCCATCGCTCGGTCTCGAGAGCATTCTCCCGGAGGGATTTGTAGCTCGTGACAGACCACGCCTCGGCAGAAACGTTCCAATCTGTGGCCAGAATGTCGCGGGCGCGCATTGCCTCATGCCATGCGCTGCCAGAGAACAGGATCGTTGCCTTACGTGATCCCTTTGACTTTCTCCTTTGGTCATTGACCACTGCCCGCTCCGCGAAGCGATACAGGCCACGGATGATCCCGTTCTTGATCTCCTCTTCATGCCCTGGTCGCATCTCGGGCATCGGGTAGTTCTCGTTGTAGAGCGTCACGTAATAAAACACATCTCGGCCCTCCGGGCCGTACATGTCGTTGATGCCGTATTGAACAATCGTTGCAACCTCATAGGCAAAGGCAGGGTCATAGGAGCAGACATTCGGCACGGTTTCGGCGAGTACGAGCGAGTGTCCGTCCTCGTGTTGGAGTCCTTCGCCGTTCAGCGTGGTGCGTCCCGCAGTGCAACCGAGCAGGAACCCGCGACCGCGCTGGTCGCCCAACTGCCAGATAGCATCTCCAGTCCGCTGGAATCCAAACATTGAGTAATAGAGATAGAAGGGAAGCATCGGCCTTGACCACGTGGCATATGAGGTGGCCGCGGCGATGAAGCTAGCCATTGCACCTGCCTCGTTGATGCCCTCTTCCATGATCTGGCCCTGCTGACTCTCGCTGTATTGCAAGAGCAGTCCCGCGTCGACCGAGGTATAGGTCTGGCCGCCAGGAGCGTAGATCTTGACCTCGGCAAAGAGCGCATCAAGGCCGAAGGTCCTGCCCTCATCGGGGATGATTGGTACGACGAATTTGCCGAGATTGGGGTCTCGCAACAGGTTTCTGAGCATTCTCGCGAATGCCATTGTCGTTGACACCGACTGGCCACGAGAGCCGCCCCAGAACTCGGCGAATGCTGCCGGCTCTGGTTGTACGAGCCCAGTGAGCCCCTCGCCGCGCACGACGCGCCTTGGAACGGATCCTCCAAGCTGACGACGCTGGTTCATCATGTAGCCATAGACCGCTGAACCGGGATCGGGACGGTGATAGGGCGGGTACTCGGCCTCTAGCGCCTCGTCCGATATCTCTTCGGTGAGATGCAAGGTGTCGCGCAGCGTTCGAAGCTGGTCTGTCGTCATCTTCTTAATCTGGTGCGTGGCGTTCCTCGCCTCGATCCCTGGTCCTAGGGTCCAACCCTTGATCGTCTTGGCGAGGATTACGGTCGGCGATCCACGGTGTTCTGTCGCTGCCCGGTATGCCGCATAGAGCTTGTGATAGTCATGCCCACCTCTTGGGAGGCTTTGAAGCTCGGCGTCACTGAGATGCTCGACGAGTGCGCCCAGCCTTGGATCCGGTCCAAAGAAGTGCTCGCGGATATAGGCACCAGACTCGGTTGCAAGCTTTTGGAAATCACCATCTGGCGTGATGTTCATTTTGTTGAGAAGAACGCCGTCCACGTCTCTTGCGAGAAGTTCATCCCAGCGTGTTCCCCAGATGACCTTGATGACGTTCCATCCGTTTCCACGGAACAGAGCCTCAAGCTCTTGGATGATCTTGCCGTTTCCACGAACCGGACCGTCGAGGCGCTGAAGATTGCAGTTAACGACAAAGACCAGGTTGTCAAGACCCTCGCGTGCGGCGAGGCTCAGTCCTGCCTTTGATTCTGGCTCGTCAAATTCGCCATCTCCGACAAATGCCCAGACTCGCGAGGTGCTGGTGTCGACAATCCCGCGATGTTCGAGATAGCGGTTGAAGTGGGCCTGATAGACCGCGTTGATTGGACCGAGCCCCATCGATACGGTTGGGAACTCCCAGAATTCGGGCATGAGTCGGGGGTGGGGGTAGCTCGAAAGCCCGTTTCCATCAACCTCGAATCGGAAGTTGTCGAGCTGGGTTTCATCAAGTCGACCTTCGACAAAGGCACGTGCGTAAATTCCGGGCGAGGCGTGACCCTGGTAGAAGATCTGATCGCCAGCGTCCTCATCCTTTCCTCGGAAGAAGTGGTTGAAACCCACCTCATAGAGCGATGCAGAGCTGGCATAGGTGGAGAGGTGGCCACCGATACCTGCATCGCGCATGTTCGCGCGAGTCACCATGACTGCAGCGTTCCATCGCACGTATCGCCTGATACTCCGCTCCATGTCCTCATTACCCGGGAACCACGGCTCCTGGTCCGGTGGGATCGTGTTGACATAGGGAGTCGAAACGGTTGCAGGGAAGCCAACTTGGCGCGACCGAGCGAGTTCGAGCAGTCTCATCAAGAGATACTGGGCCCGCGCTTTGCCGCGCTGGTCGACAACGGCATCGAGTGAATCAATCCACTCCTCAGTTTCGCCGGGGTCGATGTCTGGAAGCTGATGGGAGAATCCGTCGAATATCACGCTCCACAGTCTCGCGCTAGATCAGTCATTGCGGTAGTTGGGCATTTTTGACTCAGACGAGCGTAACGAGGGAGACCGTGATGTTTGGCATGCGTAGGTAGTATCAAGTCATGTCGCTCTTCGAGGTCGTTCCTGCGGTGGCGTCCGAGGTCGCTCCGGGTACGACCATCGTGTGGACAGATGGAGCGTGTCTTGGGAACCCGGGTCCAGGTGGTTGGGCTTGGGCAAGGACTCCACAGGACTTTGCCGCTGGACACGATCACGAGACGACCAATCAACGGATGGAGTTGCTCGCGGTGATCGAGGCGCTTGCCGCAAATCTCGGTCCAGTCGAGATCCGCAGCGACTCGACCTATGTCGTGAACTGTTTTCGAGATCGCTGGTGGGCGAACTGGCTGGCTCGGGGTTGGCGCAACTCGCAGGGCAAACCCGTGGCAAACCAGGATCTGTGGGCTGAACTCATCGCCGAGGTCGTCGATAGACGGCCCGGTGAGATCATCTTCACCTGGGTCAAAGGTCATTCAGACGACGCGATGAACAATGTCGTCGATGAGCTCGCCACGACAGCAGCCCGCCTGCAGAGCGCGGTGATCTCTGGGAGCTGAGATTCGTTAGGTGGTTGTTAGGAACTTAACGAAATCTATGAAATCTATAAATCCGACTAATATGGTCATAGTTTCATGACAGTCCTTCTCACCCACCTTGATGTACTCGAGTCTGAATCGATTCAGATCATCCGCGAGGTTGTTGCCGAATTTGAGCGGCCAGCCCTGCTGTTTTCTGGAGGGAAAGATTCAGCGGTACTTCTGCACCTTGCAATCAAGGCCTGCTGGCCCCAATCGATCCCTTTCCCGGTCGTCCACATCGATACCGGACAGAACTTTGAAGAGGTCCTTGCCTATCGTGACGCACGCGTGGAAGAGCTCGGCTGTCGGCTCGTGGTCGAAAGAGTTCAGGACGCGATCGATCGTGGAGATGTCACCGATGATCCCACCCCTGGCGCATCGCGTAATCGCCTGCAGACGCACAGTCTCCTGAAAGTCATCGAAGCCGGACGCTTTGATGCGGTGTTTGGTGGAGCACGGCGAGACGAGGAAAAGGCAAGGGCCAAAGAGCGGGTGTTTTCCTTCCGCGACGAGTTTGGACAGTGGAATCCGCGCGGACAGCGACCAGAGATCTGGAATCTTTTCAATGGACGTCACCGCGCTGGAGAGCATTTTCGGATCTTTCCACTTTCGAACTGGACTGAACTCGATATCTGGCAGTACATCGCGCAGGAAAACATCGAACTCCCCTCGATCTATTTCGCCCACACGCGCAAGGTTGTCCGTCGCAATGACATGTTGATTGGCGTTGGTCCTTACACCGCACCCCAAGGAGACGAAGAGGTCTTTGAGGCACTTGTGCGCTATCGCACAGTTGGCGACATGACCTGCACTGCGGCAGTTGAGTCTGATGCCAAAGATCCAGCGATGGTGATTACCGAGACGATGACGGCCCGTTTTTCCGAGCGCGGAGCAACGCGCACCGACGATCGATTCTCCGAGGCAGCTATGGAGGATCGAAAGCGTGAGGGTTATTTTTGATGGAGTTGCTGCGTTTCGCGACTGCAGGATCAGTCGACGACGGGAAGTCCACATTGATTGGCCGTCTGCTCTATGACTCAAAACAGATCTTCGAGGATCAGATCGATTCGGTCGAACGCACGAGTGCCGCGAGGGGAGATGACTACGTCGATCTCGCGCTTTTGACCGACGGGTTACGCGCGGAACGTGAACAAGGAATCACCATTGATGTCGCGTACCGGTATTTTGCTACCCCGAAGCGGAAATTCATCATTGCCGATACGCCCGGTCACATCCAGCACACACGCAACATGGTGACTGGTTCGTCTACTGCAGATCTCGTGCTGGTTCTGGTCGACGCGCGAAGTGGTATCACCGAACAGACCCGTCGACACGCATCGATAGCAGCACTCTTGCGTATTCCTCATCTCGTCGTGTGTATCAACAAGATGGATCTTGTCAGCTTCCAAGAGCAGCGCTTTATCGAGATCCGCGAGGAGTTTTCGGACTTTTCCGCAAATCTTGGAGTGGAGGAGATTACCTATATTCCGATCAGCGCACTTGAGGGCGACAACGTGGTCACAAATTCGCATGCGATGGATTGGTATGTCGGACCCTCCCTCCTCCAGCATCTTGAGGATGTGGAGATTGATTCGGACCACAACTTTGAAGACCCTCGGTTTCCAGTGCAAAGGGTTGTTCGGCCGCACACCAGTGACCTCCATGACTATCGCGGCTACGCCGGCCAGATAGCGGGAGGGGTCCTGAAAGTTGGCGATGAGGTGCTTGTTTTGCCATCAGGAAAAACGACAAGGATTCAAGCTCTTGAGACGATGGATGGGTCGCTTTTCCAAGCATTCCCCCCGATGTCGGTCGTCATGCGAGTTGAAGATGACCTTGATATCTCTCGGGGAGATCTCATCTGTACTCCTGAAAACCAGCCTTTGATCAGCCAGAATCTTGCGGCCGTTGTCTGCTGGATGGCAGAGGCACCGCTTCGGGCGGGAAAACGAGTTGCGATCAAGCACACCACACGCTGGGTCCGCGCTGTTGTCCAAGAGGTCCAGTTCAAGCGCGATGTGAACACGCTCTTGCATGACACCGAGGCAAGCGAGCTCGCGCTCAACGACATCGGAGGCATCACGCTGAAGACGACCGAACCTCTGTTTTTTGATCCTTATCAGCGCAACCGAACGACGGGTAGCTTCATCATCGTTGACGAGAGTTCAAACGTGACGGTAGCTGCTGGGATGTTGACCGGCGAGGTGCTTTAGCAATCAAACGAATCTTGCCCATGGCGATCTTGAGTCCAAGCTTGGCATTCGAGGACTTTGCCCATCAGGCATTTGGCCTCTCGACTTGTAGGAGATAGTGCTCTAATGGGTAGTCTGTTGAACGAAGCTCAGCTCGGCGGGTGGGGTCGGCGTTGGGTCAAGCTCGTTCGCGCTGTCTTTGGCAGCGATGAACCCAAGTCGCTGGAGGTGATCCCTACGCCAGAAGGTGCCGTGGTGGACGAGGAGTATGACGTCGTCATCATTGGCGGTGGCCCCGGTGGATACGCAGCGGCGCTCTATGGGGCTGCCGCGGGGCTGTCGATTGCAATGGTGGAGAAAGACAAGGTTGGTGGTACCTGCCTGCACAGGGGTTGTATTCCTGCAAAAGAGTTTCTTGAAACGGCAAATGTTTACCGCTCCGTAAAAAACTCCGCTGAATTTGGAATCTTTGCGGCGGATCCATCGGTTGATTTTGGAATTAGTCAGGATCGAAAGGGCAAAATCGTCGAGCAGCTTTTCCGCGGACTCGTGGGCACGCTACGCGGGCGAAGGGTGACCATCGTTCCTGGAACTGGCAAGATGCTTGTTGATCGAAGCGTTGAGGTGACCGGCGAAGACGGAACCGTTTCAAAGTTGGTTGGTGAGTTCGTTATCTTGGCCTCAGGGTCAGCTCCGCGATCAATT
This sequence comes from Acidimicrobiales bacterium, assembly GCA_035533675.1. Classification (GTDB taxonomy): domain Bacteria; phylum Actinomycetota; class Acidimicrobiia; order Acidimicrobiales; family Bog-793; genus CAIVND01. The sequence continues at coordinate 9,051 of DATLTI010000243.1, forward strand.
CCTGGATTTGTTCCCGATGGAAAGGTCATTCTGACCTCTGATGAAGTTCTTGACCTGCGCGCGATCCCATCGTCGGTAGTTGTCATCGGTGGCGGAGCAATCGGCTGTGAATTCGCATCGATGATGTCAGATCTTGGGTCGAAGGTGACTCTCCTTGAGGCAATGCCAGCGATCTTGCCTGGGTGCGACAAGGATGTTGCGAATGTGGTGGTCAAGTCGTTTGAAAAGCGTGGGATCTCTGTCCGAACCGGAGTTGCGGTCAAGGGGCATGAGCCGCGCGCGAACGGCACAACGGTGATTTTTGGAGAGAACGAGCGCGTTGATGTTGACGCGGTGATCGTCTCTGTCGGCCGTCGGCCGTATTCAGATAATTTGCTTGCCGAAGGTACCGGCGTTGAAGTTGACGAACGCGGATTTGTCCGCGTCGACGAGTGGATGCGCACCGGCATCGAAGGGGTTTTTGCTGTCGGTGACGTAGTTGCGACACCACAGCTCGCTCACGTCGGATTCGCTGAGGGTGTTCTTGTCATCAAAGAGATCATGCAAGAGCCCGCTGTTCCCGTTGACTATCGGAATGTCCCATGGTGTATCTATTGCCATCCTGAAGTTGCATTCTGTGGGATGACCGAAGAGGGCGCAAGGGCCGCCGGATTTGAAGTCGTCGTGAAGAAGGATCCGTTCAGCGGCAACGGCCGAGCGCGCATTGTTGGCGAAACTGACGGGCTCGTTAAGGTTATTGCCGAGAAGACCTTCGATGGCCGTGCCGGGCGACTCCTAGGCGTACACATGGTTGGACCCTGGGTCACAGAACAGCTTGGGCAGGCCTACCTCTCGATTAACTGGGAGGCTACGCCAGATGAGATTTCGCAGTTCATACAGCCACACCCGTCGCTCTCCGAAACTTTCGGCGAGACGGTTTTAGCTCTCACAGGAAGGGGTCTCCACATTGGCTGACATCATCATGCCGCAGCTTGGCGAGACGGTAACCGAAGGCACAATAGTTCGTTGGCTGAAAAAGGTTGGCGACAACGTCCTTCAAGACGAGGCGCTCTTTGAGGTCTCCACAGACAAGGTTGACTCCGAGGTTCCTTCTTTTATCGCAGGAGTACTTACTGAGATCTTGGTTCAAGAGGGAGCAACTGTGGACGTCGGCGCCCGCCTTGCTGTCATCGGTGACTCTTCTTCTGCACCAGCTCCGGCACCAGCTCCGGCACCAGCTCCGGCACCAGCTCCGGCACCAGCTCCGGCACCAGCTCCGGCACCAGCTCCGGCACCAGCTCCGGCACCAGCTCCGGCACCAGCTCCGGCACCAGCTCCGGCACCAGCTC
>DATLTI010000244.1:0-10548 GCA_035533675.1 Acidimicrobiales bacterium
TCTACGAGCCGGGTCACATAATTCGCCGGTTGCGATAACGCAACCTGCAAGGGTGTCTACCGCTCCTCGGTAGCAAAGAGGGCTCAATGCGACAGAAGAAGACTCGCGTGGTCTCGGGAGAGGGATTGGCTTTGACGAGGACGCGATCTTGAATGCGAAGGGTTGTTGCGTGGTAGCAAATGCTCAAAATATATGAATTGCTTGGCAGAACTGCGATAGTCCTGCTTGGAAAATGGTGGGGTGATGTCGTTGCGCGTTCTTCGCTATCCACAAGGACGCTGGACGCTTTTTCGCGCTCGTGAAACGAGAGGCAAGTAGGAGAGCCCAACTGGCGGCGATGACTGATGTGATGCGCTTCAGTCGCTCAGCAACGCGCTCGGCCGAGCATCAGCTTGCCGCTTCTTTCCCGACGTTGCCAAGATAAACCACAACCCGCCGTGCATCGTCCTCATCGAACACGGCGACAAGCTCCAGTCGGGCACCCATGGCTTCTAAGTACTGCCTCAGTGTCGAGACCCGTACGTCATCAGCGTGTTCCATCTTGGAGATGGCACCCTGGGTGATCTCGAGCCGTCCACCCAGTTCGATCTGGCTGATTGCCTCTTGGTGACGCAACTCGTACAGGCTGATCTCTTTGAGTGTCGCTTCTCGTTTTCTTGAAAGACGATCTTTGGCACCTGGTCGTTGAACCACCTGACTACGAAGTTCAGAAAATTTAGTTCTCGCCATCGATCAACCCTTCCTCTCGAAGCTCTGTCAAATATGTGTCGTACAGATCATCTGCCTCTGGTATTGCCCACTCGTACCACCCATCCCAGTCCCCTGTTTTGTCGCCACCAAGCAAAAAGACCACCTGGCGGCGTGGCTCGAACATGAAAAGAACCCGCAGAACTCCGTCCTTAGAGACGCGAAGTTCTTTCATGTTGTGATGTCGAGAGGTTTGAATCAATTCCACGACCGGCCTACCGAGGTCGGGCCCCGTTCTAAAAGCAGATCGACCCGATCTTCGAGACACCCACGTTTACCGCCAGTCAGCTCATCCCACCATTCTTTGAATTCATCGGTTACCTCAACCTCCCAAACGAAAGGGCTATGGCGAATAACTCATCATGAGTCAATACTCATATTTAATATTCCTGGGTCCCGAGTCGCTATCGATCCCAAGAGAGATGCGCATGACAATTTCGCGCCGCGCTCACATGTAAACCGGCACCGCGGTCTCGCGATCCGCGAAAGTTACAAAGGGATGGCGAAGAGAAGTCAAAGAGAGGACAAAAGGAGGTTGATTTGAAAAATCGAGCTTAAAAGGAGGTTGATTTCAAAAATGGAGCTCAGTTGGGAGCTTAGTTGGGAGGTTGATTTTGCAAAATGTTCGCGATTGCTCTCACCAAGAGCTCAGACAAGGAGATCCACGGTGGCCCGCCTCATAAGCAAATTGACGTTGAAACCAATCTCGGACAGTCCTCCGGCTACCGGGCGAGCGCCAACTCGATCCGCACGCGTTGACAGCCCACAAAACGTTCTCGCCTCTGAAGTCACGCATGCGGCGCGAACTCGCCAAACTCTCCTCCCCGCTCAATCCAGATTCGCGAGAAGCCCATCCCCTATCTACCCACGAGACGCAGGCACATTCCGGTTGTGCTTGGGCTGTACTCGTTTTGCTTGGGTAACCGCGAGCTTTGCGACTGCGAGACGTGCAATTTTGAAGATCGATACCTTCCGTTTTCAACAAAGCCTCCACCTACGGCTAATCACGAGAGACCGACGGCGCTCCGTGGACTGTTGGTCCTTACGCGTCTTCGAATCAGGAAGATGATCTCCATGGAAATTGCGACCTCGGATGACAATCCAGCAGGTGTGAACGGCGAACTCGGGGCCGTGCATTCGCTGCCTCCAACGCTGTCGACGACAGAGACGGCGACAATCCTCAACCAATCCATATCGACTATTGAACGATATGCAGCTGCTGGAATCTTGCCGACGCTTGCTCGCCGCGGTACGGGGGCACCGTGGCGGATCATTACGACCCGACTCCTCGTAGAGCACCTTGGCTTTTCAGAAGAACAGGTAATGGCAATCGTGCGATTTCCGATACGGCGGGCAGCTTCTCTGGTCGCGCCAATGAATCAGCGTGACCTCGCTTCGCGGATCCCAAGGATGGAGCATTGACACCGTGCGGACACAACGGAGTTTGAGACTGGCAGAGTTCCTGAAATGGCCTCAAGATAACCATAAAAGATATTTTCAGTGTTTTGGTGCCAGTGTACTCAAGATAGACATAAGAGCTATAATAGGTGCGTGAGTGACAGCATGGTCCAGAAGCGAAACACCGCCGTCTCCGCGCGCGAGCTACCCGACTGGCTCATTGCTCACGGACGTCACTGGACATCACTTGCCGAGATCGCCGGGCTCCTCGGAGTACCGCTCGAACAGGTCCCACCCGTCATGGCGAGACTTCGAAACAAGGGGCAGATGTTTTCACCGCTTCGCGGCATCTACGTCCCAATCCCTCCGGAATACCGCACATGGCAAACGGTGCCGGCAAGCCATTTCATTGACCCAATGATGAGGCACCTGGATCACCCCTATTACGTCGGATTGCTGTCCGCGGCCGAGGTCCACGGAGCTGCTCATCAGCGACCGCAGGTCTTCCAGGTCGTAACGACGGCGAGGCTACGCGAACACAGTTTTGGACGGGTCAAGATGGCGTTCATCACCGATGCACGAGCTGATGAAAGGCCTTTTGACAAGGTCAACACGCCTATGGGGACGATGAATGTCTCCACTCCGGAGATAACGCTTCTTGATCTCGTCGCGTCACCAAGACACGGGGGTGGTCTTTCGAATGTGGCAACCGTCGTCGGGGAACTTATCGAAGAAAGAAAGATCGACTTCAAGAGGCTCGCCAGAGAGGCCTCGGCATACTCACTTGCCGTCACCCAGCGCACCGGCTGGCTCATCGACTACATGGCTGACCTTGCCGGTGTGGTTGCCAATACCGAGGCACTTGCAAAGCTGGCGCACCGTCGCAACGCTCCGTCACCACTTACGCCAAACGGGAGACGAGCAGGGCCGATTGACCAACGATGGAACGTCTGGGTGAACATCGAAGTCGAGCCGGATCTGTGATTCCAGAGGCGTTCATCGTCAAATGGTCGATCAAAGTCAACTGGCCAACACCAGAACAAGTTGAACAAGATCTTGTTCTTGCCCAACTCATCACCGACTTTGCCAACGATCACAAGATCGATGAGATCATCGAACTAGCCGGTGCCGAACTCGGTGAGGCTGGTTCGAGCTCGATCCGCTGGCTTGGTATTACGGTATCTATAAATCTTGCTATATAGCTACCAAGTTGCTATAATTTAGGTCGGGCGAAAGGAGCCAACAATGGAGAACAAGGCCATGACCCTGCGCTTGCCGTCTGACCAGGCAGAGGCGCTTGAGAAGGTTGCGGAAGTAGATGGCGTGTCCGTGACCGAAGCAATTCGCGATGCAATTGAAGAGCACATCGCTGCGCGGGCTGCCGACAAGGAGTTCCACGCACGTCTGGCTGCTTCGGTTGAGCGCAACCAACGCATCCTCGACCGGCTGGCTAGGGCCTGACCGCGGCAACGTGAAAGTTCAGTACCTCGGCCTCGGTGACCTCCTGCTGATTGCGTCCGAGGTGCTAGGCGTCGAAGCCCGCGTGCTCGCCAAGGCAGCAAACCTCGCATCAGGAGATTCGGCCCTCAACGCGCCTGCCGCTGCGTTCGGAGAAGTCGAGTTCTACCCTGACTTCACCGTGAAGGTAGCTGTGCTCGGCTATCGGCTTGCCCGCAACCATCCCCTCCCCGATGGGAACAAGCGGACCGCGTTGTTGGCCATGATCGAGTTCGCGGAGCGTAACGGCCGTCGATGGAAAGACCTCGATGAAAATGACACTGTCGACACTATGGTCAATATCGCGGCCGGAGTGATGACCGAGGACGCCTTCGCGCGGTGGGTGTCCGAGCGACTGGAGCAATCATGAGGCCTCACTCAGAGTGCCCTGCCCATGTTGGTTTGGCGGGACAACTGCGCTTGATTATGAGCGTTCGCGATCACGAGTGGTCCACCGAGGTGCCTGGCTACAGCAACGACAGCGGGATTATCCTCCAGGGCGACCCTGTGGTGACCATCTCTGGATGGCTTACTTGACACTAAAAGCAACTATGGACGGTTAATAGGCGATGGGACCAGGAGGCTGCCCGGAGCAACAATGGACACCTTTTCGACGACCATGCAGTACCGAACGGCAACGGCGCGTCGGTCGATGTGAACGTCCGGCCACTCGGTGACCAGCATGGCTTCGTCGAGGCGAGGACATGTACGACTCAGAAAAAGCTCCCCATGGCTCTACCGCCTCTCCTCAGGGAGTGGACGAGTGGACGACCTTCGTGAAACTTCCATCCCGATCGATGATATGACCGAGAATGTTCGCCGCCTCTAAGTCGCGCTGCTCGATCGCGTGCGCGTAGACGCGAAGGACTGTTGTCGCGTCTGCATGTCCTGTTCGACTCGACACCGTACGGACATCGACGTTCGCTCCGACAAGTTGTGTTGCAGAAAAGTGACGCAATGAATGGAGCGAGTACTTCGGCTTCGATCGTTGTCCAACGGTCGTCATATACCCACATTGAACGACGAGTCGAGAAAAGTACTGGGTGAGCGAGATCGGTTTGAGCGGTGACAGACCATCTTCCGCGAGCGACCAGACATAGGCATCCGGACTGAGTTCCGCCCCGACCTCGGCGGCAACCTTCTCGGCAAACTTTCTGCGCTCGATGAGCAGCGATGTCCCGAGATCACCGAGCGCAATGCGTCGCACCCGACCGGTCTTTGGCTGACGTTCAACAAGTCCGCCAATATCGAGAATCGATCGCCGGATGGTGAATCGTCCCTCATCAATCTCGACGTCACTCCAGTGAAGTCCGCAGATTTCACCCCTTCGCATCCCCGTCAGTGCGAGAAAGAGCAGGAGATTCGCCCATTCGGGTTGACGCCCATTTGCAGCGCGATTGACGATCTCTTGCAGTTCGTCTGGACTCGGTGCCGAGATCTCGCGCATCGCTGCGGTAGGTGGGGTTGCGCGCGCGGCCGGATTCACCTCGATCCAGCCCCAGCGGATGCCCTGTTCGAGACAGGCGTGGATGATGCGGTGCATCGAGATGACCGAGCGCGGCGCGTCTCCGCGTCCGATACGCGCGCGATAGAACCGGTCGAGCTGTGTCGGGCTGAGCGCATCGAGTCGGATCGCACCGAGCGCCGGCCGGATCGCCGTCTCGATCTTTGACCGATAGCCGCGAAGTGTCGAAGGTGACCGTCCGAGCGACACGAGCTGTTCCAGCCAGGAGTCGAGAAGAACCGAGAAAGGTGCCCGCGAGTCCACCGCAGTTGCATCGGCAGCCGTGGCGACCAGTCTTGCGAGTTCACTGTTTGCCTCGCGTGTCCCACCGTGGAAGGTTTTCGAGATGTAGCGTGGCCGACCTGTGAGAGGATCGGGGCCAGCGTGTACGCGGAGTTCCCAGACTCTAGGCTGACGCTCGCGCTTGGAACCCTTCACAGAATCAATTTATGGGATAAATATGGGATGGTCAATGAAAATCGTGTCGATAAGTTAGAAAAGTCCAGCTAGCCCTCGTAGCTCAGGGGATAGAGCATCGGTTTCCTAAACCGTGTGCGGAGGTTCGAGTCCTCCCGGGGGCACTCTTGTGATGTCTCGCGGTATCGCAATCTCGGTCATGGGACGTTCATGACCAACAGCGCTTCACTGCAAATAGTGTTCAACCACTTCCTCAGACCTTACGGTTGCCGAATTGGGATCCTGGCCCGCTGAGCGGCGTGCCTTTCGTTGTCGCAGCAGATCCCAGCACTGGTCGAGTTCGACTTCTAGTTTCTGCAGTCGAAGTAACTCGTCGCTCGTTAATGCTGTACCGACATGTGCCTCTTCGAGCGCCAACTCCTCTTTTGCCAACTCCCCAATACGGCGCAGGATATTGCTGTCATCCATGAGTACTCCTTTGACACGTTCGCGGAGATATTCGCAGGCAATGATAACCCTCGCCATGCAGGCCACCTACGCCAAGACCCGCAAGGGCGGACAGGTCATCGCTCTCGTCTCGATTTCGACGCCTGGTTGGCTTCGATATCTCTGGGCACAGACGCGGAGAGCCTCTTGCACCGAGCGACGAAAGATGCGAGTCGCAATAGTGCTCGGGCAAAGAGATGGTGTTGGCAAGGTTGACGTGAGCTGATTCAGCAGGCCCACGGATCGGGGTCAGCGCAACTCGACCTTTAGATGCAATGCCAGCACCCGCGGGCTTTGCAACACGGCGCGTTCAGCCAATCTTTCGAACTTCAGGGATCTTCCTTTGGATAAGCCGGACAGCCCCCAGTAAGAAGAAATGCTCACGAAAACGACCTGCGCGGTGATTTCCATCATCAATCGATTTTTTTTTCCGCATCAAAGCTCGGTTGTGCCCGTCACAATCGTCGCTGGTTGACCCAACCAACCACCTATGTTGCTTGGTTCGCTCGCTCTGCACGCTCGGAGACCGCCTCGTCGAATGCCCGCAATGCTCGTGGACCCCATACTGTTCCAGGACCGCCGTTCATCGAGATCGCCACGCCGAGCGCCTCGGCCACCATCTGTCGGGTTGCCTGCTGTCGAGCTGCACCGCGGGCGTGGGAGACAATGCACCCGTCGCATTCGCGCGTCACTGAAATCACGAGCGCCATCAGCTCCTTGATCTGTGCGGGTAGTTCACCGTCTCGAAGTGCAGCGGATGTGGTTTCGACGTGACCTTTCCATACGTCGGGGATGAGGTCTCGAAGATCGCGGGCTGGCTGGCGTAGCTCTGTCCGGATGTTGTCGTTGTTTTCCATTTCTCTACCTCCCGCCACGAGCGTACCGACCCTCGGAGATACCTGGATCTCGAAGATGGATGAACCTCACGCGTTTGACAAGTATACCCCTAGGGGTATACTTGTGCCCATGACAACCACCGCAGGGATCGAACAGCCGCGCCTGTTCCACTCCGAGACACTGGACAGGGCAAGAGAGAGCACCGGACTCCTCGGAAGACTTGGATTCTGGTCCGTACGCAACCGGCGCAAGGTATTCATTGGTTGGCTGATCGCTATCGTGCTTTTCGGAGCGTTCGCTCCTGGTGTCGAAAGGGCGCTGAGCGGGGCGGGATGGCAGGCCGATGGTTCGCAGTCAGTCGCCGAGCGAACCCTCGCGATGAGGTACTTCGGGGGCCAGGCAAGCTCTTCAATCCAGGTCATTGTGACCTCGACGGCGCCAATCACGGGTCCTTCGACGCAAAAGATCATCACCGAGGCCGAGGCAACGCTGCGAAGCGATCACCGCATCGGCAAGATCGTTCCCCCAACTCCCGGGTACACGATCAGCAAAGACCACAAGACAGGGATCATCCTCGGTGGCGCAAACGCCGACACGAACACCATGGTGCGTGCCGCTGATGACCTCAAGACCAGACTCGCCTCGCTCAGCACCTCCCAGGTGCATGTCGTCGCAACTGGTTCGTCGGTCCTGTGGTCAGATTTCAACAACGCCAACCGCTCGGCGATGATGAAATCCGAGCTTTTCTCCTGGCCAGTTACGATGGCGATCCTTGTCGTGGCCTTCGGATCCCTGGTTGCTGCTGGACTTCCGCTGCTTTTGACGATGGTTGGGCTTTTAAGTGCAGCAGGAATGCTCGATCTCTTGACCAAGATCACACCAATCTCGATCTGGGCGATGAACTTCGCGCTGATGTTCGCGCTCGCACTTGGAATTGACTACGCGCTGTTCATAGTTGTGCGTTTTCGCGGCGCTCACTTTGGCCGAGGACGCGACGTCGCCCATTCCGTGGCAGAGACAATGGACACCGCCGGCAAGGCCGTCCTCTTCTCGGGGATCACCGTATTGATCTCTCTTTCGAGTGTGATGATCGTTCCCTCTCCTGCATTCCGTTCAATGGCAGGCGGCATCATGCTTGCGGTTGCGTTTGTGCTTGCTGCAACACTTACGCTCCTTCCTGCAGTTCTTGGAAAACTTGACGATCGGGTCGATGCACTCGCGCTTCCGTGGGTCCACCGGGGTGAGCACCGCTCACAGCGTTTCGCCCGTTGGGGCGAGTTGCTGTGGCGCCGTCCAAAGAGCTTCGGAGCGATCGCGCTTGTCGCGCTTGTCGCACTGTCGCTTCCAATCTTTGGACTCAAGACTGCAATGCCCTCGATCAAGGTTGTTCCGACGAGCGCAAGCTCTCGCATCGGATATGCCGAGGCACAGTCGGCATTTGGTATCGGAGCACCCGGACAGCTACAGGTGATTGCGCCAAAATCCGAGGCCGCCAAGGTCACCGCGGTATTGACTGCAGATCACACCATCGCTGCCGTGACTCCATCACAACAAGCGATAGGCAACTCATCACTGGTGATGATCTCAGCAGTACCAACGGTCGATCCCTCGAACCCGTTGCTTGGACAGGCGATCGCCCATATCCGCACGCAACTTCCCACCGGCGCTGTCCTTGGAGGTGCCCCTGCCGAGAACTACGACCTGCAACAGGCCCTCTCGAAAAAGACACCGCTCGTCATTGGAATGGTGCTGGTGCTTGGATTCATCCTGCTCCTCTTTGCCCTCCAGGCCGTATTGATCGCTGCTCTCGGAGTTCTGACCAGCCTGCTCGCGACAGCTGGCGCCTTTGGTGTCGCGCGTCTGGTCTTCCAGAACGGCATCGGTCATCGGCTGCTTGGACTCAGCCCTCAGGGGTTCCTTGATGCGTGGGATCCGGTGTTCTTCTTCGCAATGATCTTTGCGATCTCGATGGACTACACCGTCTTTCTTCTATCAAGCACCAAGGAGCACTTCGAGCGATCGGGAGACCCAAAGGATGCAATGGTGAACGGACTTGCCCACTCAGGGCGTGTGATCTTCTCCGCAGCCGCGGTGATGATCGCGGTCTTTTTCACCTTCTCCCTCTCGGGGCCATTGCCTCCAAAGGAGATGGGAATCATCCTCGGTGTCGCGGTATTCCTCGACGCGTTCCTCGTCCGGTTGTTGCTCTTGCCGGTGTTGCTCCGGCTCAGCGGCATGGCCGCATGGTGGGCACCAAAATGGCTTCTCAAGGTGCTGCCAAAGATCAGTTTCGCCCACGGCGACTGATCAAATGACGAGATTGACTCCGACCGGCCGGGCGGTAATGTCCATACCCATATGGGTACTATTTGCACGGCCGGCCGCGCGGAACCCGCGAGATTCCCAATCACAGAAGTCAGAACGAAATGTCAGGAGTGACAAGACAATGACCAAAGAACCAACACACGTTCTTGAAGATCAGGAGCAGGTTGAGGCAATCGTCAAGCGCCTCAAGCGCGCTCAGGGACAGATGGGTGCGGTCATCAGGATGCTCGAAGAGGGTCGGCCGTGTAACGACATCATCATTCAGATCTCTGCAGTAGGCAAAGCGGTAAACACCGCCGCGTTCAAGTTGATCGCGGCGAATCTGAAAGAGTGCCTACTTGACACAGACCAGGACAGCAAGGCGATGACCGAGCAACTCCAGAAGATGTTTCTGAGTCTCGCCTGATCAGATCCTTATCACCATTGCTTACCGGTAGTTACCGATAATCGCCACACCCAGGAAAGAGAGCCGTATGTGCAAGAAGGTGATGTGTCGCCGATGTCACAGGGCAACCTGGGCCGGTTGCGGACGCCATATCGAACAGACCCTCGCTGGCATTCCAAAATCTCAGTGCTGCTCATGTCACGAGAGCGGCGCTTCATCCACACAATCGCCAAAGGGTTTTCTCGCGCGACTGCTCCGTAAATAGTTAGGTGCGCGTCTATTCTCGCCGCGGGCTCGTCTTTGCTGGCTCGATCGGTTTACGCGAAGGAAAGACCATCGCGAATGAACATCGGGTATCGGCGATGTCGCGACGCTGAAACAGTAAGGTCGCAAGAGCGATCAACAACACCGTCGCTCCTGGCAAAACCTCATTGAGTGTCCAGTTCGGTGGAGTCGACGGGACGAGCGCGATGCAGTGGAAGATCGAGAGTTGGTTGACGCCGCCAAAGATGCGGAACAACGAGCCGAGCAACGCCCGTCCTGCGATATTTAGGGAACGATCACCATTCGCACCGTATCGGTGATCGAAGCTCCGACATTCGACGATCCCGCCATCACCACGACGACATCCCCGGAATGCACCGTTCCGGTTGCTCGCAGCCGATCAAGCGCGATCTCGACCAACTGTGTCATGTCCGTCGCATTCGATACCACAACATCGTCTATTCCCCACGAACCTTTCAGCTGAAGTGCAGTATTTGGATTGGGCGTAATCGCAAGAATCGGCATCGGAGGGCGAAAACGCGAGATCGCTCTCGCGGTCGCTCCTGACCGAGTGCAGGCAACGATCGCCGCAGCTCGCTCCTCCATTGCCGCGCGCCAAGCTGAACCGGTGATCGCTGCAGTCACTCGAAATGCCGGACTGTTCTTGCCCGATGCCTCTTGAACTCCA
>DATLTI010000245.1:0-12523 GCA_035533675.1 Acidimicrobiales bacterium
ACCGCTGCCATGACGGACCTGCACCTCGCTCGAAGTTCGCACACCCTCGGCATGCGATTGTCACCGATGGTTCCTGATCCGATTGGACCCGAACCGCCCCGATGACCGGTCCGCAAGATTACCATCCTTGCGAATGGGACTTGACATCAGCGCCACAGCTCGGCGGGGCACCAGACCGCCCCTGTGGTGGCCATGTGGCGGTCGACCGGACAGATTCCTAGAGATCTGCCGGTAGATCGGTCATGGCCAGTCGCATATTCGATGTTGCTGATCTTGTCGCATTGATGTCTGATTATCTTGGCGCGCTCGAGCAATTCGAGGCGACGATCAACCAGTTGAACGTCTTTCCGGTCCCCGACGGCGACACCGGGACCAACATGCGATCCACGATCGAGTCCGTCGTCACAGCGCTTATGCCCACTAGGAACGACAGTGTGCCGATGACCTCGGAGGAGATCGCCCGGGTTGTTGCGACGGCGTCGCTGCTCGGTGCAAGGGGGAACTCCGGGATCATCCTTGCCCAGTACCTCCGGGTGCTCGTTGAGACCCTCTCGGGCGCTGTCGTGATCGACGCAGAGTTGCTCGCGAACGCTCTCAACCGGGCGAGCGTCGCGGCCAGAGCAGCGGTCGGTAGTCCGTCCGAAGGGACGATGCTCTCGGTTGCCGACGGTGCAGCAAGAGGTGCAGACTCTGCGACTAAGAGGACGCATGAGCTTGGAGATCTTGTGGACACCGTCTATCGGTACGCGAAAGATGCGCTCTGGGCAACGCCAGGTCAGCTTGAGGTGTTAGAGCGTGCTGGGGTTGTCGACGCCGGGGGAGCGGGACTGGTCCTTCTGTTCCGGTGTCTCGCAAACCGGTTCGGCGCAACATCTTCTCCAGTCGAACTTGAGCTTCCAGCAGATGTCCGGGCAACCCTGCTTGCGACGGTGATGCCATTCGCGTCAAGCGTGTCGGTTCACTCCACAGATCATGTCGCGCACTACGAGGTTCTGTTGTTACTCGATACCGACCAGGAGTCAATCGACGCCCTGACCAAGGTATGGTCACAGATCGGAGACTCGATTGCCATCGTCGGATCGGCACCGACGTTCCGTTGTCACGTGCACACAACCGACACCGGAAAAGCAGTCGAGGCGGCAGGCGCCCTTGGACACGCGTATGCGGTCGAGGTAACCCATCTTGATCGACAGGTCGAAGAACAGGACTGGGTCGTTGGCGCGATCGAGGTCCAAGGGGAAAAACCGGGCAGAGGGTCAGCTGGTCGAGAGAGCCCTGGCTCTCTTGCGATCGTTGCAGTCGTCGATGGCGAGGGGATGGAAAGGATCTATCGATCCCTCGGTGTCACCGTGGTTCTCCAGGGCGGACCGGCGATGAACCTTTCGACCAAGGAGTTCCTCTCCGGGATCGATCTCGCGCAGGCGAAGGAGATCATCGTGTTTCCAAACAACAAGAACGAGTTTGCGATCGCGCTTGAGGTTGCAAAGCTTCACGAAGCGACCGTGGAGGTCGTCGAGGCACCCGACGCCGCAGCAGCTGCGTCGACGATCGTGCACTTTGATCCAAACAGGGGCGCCAAAGCAAACGCGGATGAGATGCGACTCGCGCTCTCCCAGGTGAAGACTGGTGAGGTGACGCGAGCAATACGCGACACCGTCACCGACGCGGGTGAGGTGCACTGTGGAGATCATCTCGCGATATCTGGGTCAAAGATCCTTGGCGTCGCGAAGGATCTCGCTGGTGCAACAGCCACTCTCGTCGATCGACTGGTCGAGGATCACCATGAACTCATCACGGTCTATCGCGGCGCGGTGCTTGGAGCCGATGATCTTGATCGGGTGCTCGAAAACATTGGAAAGCGTTATCCGGGTCTTGTGATCGAACAGCTCGACGGCGGGCAGCATCATGCCGAGCTGCTGGTGGCTCTTGAGTAGTGCTGCGAACAAGAGCTCCGGCGAGCACGACGCCGGCGAGCAGACGTCCACAGCTGGACGTCGGTTAACCCAACTTGCCAAGATCTCGGTCGCTGAACTGAGCGGCATCGGACCTGCTCGGCAAAGGGCACTTGGCGCGATGGGTATCGAGAGCGTGCTCGATCTGTTGATGACCTATCCGCGACGTTATGCGGACCGTTCGCATCCGACGCTGATCGCAGAGGCCGAGATCGGCGAGGAGGCCTTGCTTGAGGCGAGCGTCGTCTCGGTCACCTCGCGCTATTCCAAGGGACGCCGTTCCATCGTCGATGTCAAGGTCGCAGATTCAAGTGGCGTTCTGACGGTGACCTTTTTCAACCAGCCCTATCGCAAGGACCAGCTTCATGAGGGCGAGGAGGTCGTGGTCTTTGGAAAGGTTGACGCCTTCCGGAACAAATTGGCGATGACGAATCCGATTGTCGACCTTGTCGGTGATCAGACCGGTGCGATCATTCCCATCTATCCCCAGTCCCAAAAGGCCGGGGTGACCTCTCGAGATCTGAACCGCTACACCAAAGAGGCGCTCTTGCGAGCAAAGGTCTTCGCCGATCCGCTCGATCACACGTTGCTCGACAAACTCCATCTTGTCGATCGGACGACGGCATTTCGTGAGATCCATCATCCCGCGGCAATGGACCAGAGACATCTCGCGCGTCGACGGCTCGCATTCGATGAACTCCTGCGCCTGCAGCTTTCGCTGGTGATGAGCAAACGCGCCCAGGAACGCCTGGCGCTCGGAATCACTCATCGTTGCGAACCAGGAGGTGATGTCCCTGATCTCGTTGGCGCCTTTCTCGGAGGGCTTCCCTATGCACTGACGGACGCGCAGACGCGTGCGCTTTCAGATATCGCATCGGATCTCGGTAGAAAGACTCCGATGCATCGTCTCTTGCAGGGAGATGTTGGATCGGGCAAGACGGTGGTCGCTCTTGCGACGTTGCTCTATGGCGTGCAGGGCAGATACCAGGGCGCACTGATGGTGCCGACCGAGGTTCTTGCCGAGCAACACTTCGCCGTCGCGCGCGAACTCCTCGCTGGGCTTGTTGTCGCGGACTCCTCTCGGATCACCGGCTCTCGTCCGGTGCACATCGCGCTGTTGACGAGTACAACCACACAGCGAGAGCGGATGCTCCTGCTCGCGGGACTTGTTGATGGAGATGTGGACATTGTCGTTGGTACCCATGCACTGTTGACCGATGAGGTTCTGTTTCATTCGCTCGGTGTCGTGGTGATCGACGAGCAGCATCGCTTTGGCGTCGATCAGCGCGCGAAACTCCGCGACAAGGGATCGATCGATCAGCAACAGCATCACGACCCCGATCTCCTGGTGATGACCGCGACGCCGATCCCGCGTACTGCCGCGATGACGGTCTATGGAGATCTTGATTATTCAGAGCTCGATGAACTTCCTCCGGGGAGAACTCCGGTGCGGACCGAGTGGATCAAACATGCAGACGATGAGCATCGCGTCTGGGAGCAGGTCCGCGAGGAGGTTGCAAAAGGATTTCAGGCCTTTGTCGTCTGCCCGAGGGTGCATGCCAAGGATGCGACGGACGAGACCGATGATTCGGGACTCGTCTATCTCGACCGCGACAAAGAGTCTTCAGAACAGCTGTTTGGGATCGTTGAGAGTGCCGAAGAGGGACATAGCGCGCACTCGGTTATCGAGGAGCACGAGCGACTGAGTGCGACGGAACTCGCGTCGCTTCGCGTTGGTCTCTTGCACGGACAGATGCCAACCCAGGAGAAGGATTCGGTGATCGAGGCATTTCGCCATGGAGCACTCGATGTGCTGGTCGCGACAACGGTGGTCGAGGTCGGAGTCGACATCCCGCGCGCGACGGTGATGGTGATCGAAGATGCCGATCGCTTCGGCATCGCGCAGCTTCATCAGCTTCGCGGTCGCGTCGGTCGCGGTGCTCATGATGCTCACTGTTATCTCTTGGGCTACGAGGTCTCTGAAAAATCTCAACGCCGTCTCGAGGCGCTCGTCCAGAGCACTGACGGATTCGAGCTCGCCGAGACCGACCTTGAGCTTCGTGGGGAGGGGACCGTGCTCGGCGTCAGACAGAAGGGCCGAAACGACCTTCGCCTTGCCTCGATTGCACGCGATCGGGAGCTCGTCGCCCTGGCAAGGTCGGTCGCTATCGAGATCGTCGATGCCGACCCGCATCTTGGACAACATCCAGATCTCAGGAGCGAGCTGGTTCTGTTCATCGGAGACGAGGAGGCGGAATACTTAGAGCGCAGCTGATGCTGGCCTGAGCCGAGATGTCGCCCATGTCCTGGATTACGGCACTGCTCCTACCACCACTGCTCCTGCCACGATGGAGTGATGCAGGTCGGGCCGGTGTGGAAGCACCGGCCCCTCTGCTGTCTAGATTGGATTCCACAACCGATCTCGAAGATGGGATATGGGCTGCTTTCGGTCATTGCGATGCACGTAGCCGTGCGAGCTGACCTTCGATTGTCGAGATCATCTCATCGGGGACGCCCTCAGTTTCGTCTCGAGCTGCAGCGATGGCAGAAGTTGCCCTCCCCAAGAGGTCGCGGACAATCGCCTTGGCACGCTTTGGCGACATTCCCCACTGGGCTGTCTCGTCTGTGATCCGCTCCACTGTTACTTGATTCGTCCGATGGACGTTGTCGATATACATCGCCAACCGGTCATCGCCGTAGTACAGCGTGCACATAAGGTCGTAAAGCGGAGCTAAGGCGAGCATTCCAGACTTGTTGTGCATCAAGGAGAAGTTCTTGGCGTGCGCGTCCCCGTTACCGATCATGGCATTGACCGTGACCGCTTCAAGCAACCGCTCCAACGACTCGGGTGCTGCAAATGACGCCAGGATACCGGCGATGCGCTGGAGCGATGGCCCACCGTCCTCTTCGTACTTTGTTTCAGGAGACAATCCTGTTGCTTGGCAGAAGTCCTCTTGGTGGATGCGTTCGACGGAACCATTGGCTCCGACGGTGCGGTCGTATCGGGTGACGACAATGAGTTTGCGTCCGCCGATCTCCGTCGTCTCTACTGTTGCGACATCCAAGCCGAGGTGTTTCGCCATCCGCATGCAGAACGTCTCGTTCTCCACGGTATTTGGATACGTCGCGATCTCTGGCTTGAGGATGTGTGTAGTCGGCGTTCCATCCACGGGTCGGCCCCAAGACCCATCGGGCATACGTGTCAGTACGAGCTTCTCCTGCACCCCCGCAAGTGAGATTCGCACTCGTCCGCCGACTCCCAGGGGCGCACCTCTGAGATTTCTGACGAGTGCCCCGATTTCTGTCTCGGAGAGCGCCTCAGCGGTCGTTGTTGTCGGATGTGGTGGAGGTGGATCATCTTTAGGTTGTATGACAACCGCTCCCGCGCAGTCTTTTCCTAGGGCGCGGATCAATCCGTAAGTGTCGCCCTCGGAGATGTGGACGTCACGTGCGATCGACCTTCTCGATTCCCCTTCTGGAAGTAGACCATCGAAAAACGGCCGAACGACTCCCTGGGGATAGCGCCGAGCACTGACTGGCAGTGACAGCGAGAGGAGCGGAGTGCCCAAGGGATATCGATCAAGTGCTTCGTCCGTGTAGACAAGTCGAGGACGTCCACGTTCTTGGTCGACAAGCGCTACCCGCTGGCCATAGAGCCAAATCACCAGGACGTCCTCCATCACCAATCCGCCTTGTCCAGAGTCATCCGGACTCCGAGCTGCCTCAATACGCGGAAGAGCCTCTTCACTTGTTCAGTCTCTTTTCCGGTCTCCAGTTCAGAGAGGTAACTTCGCTGGAGGCCCGCCATCTCGGCGAGTTGCGCTTGTGTCAACCCAACCTCGGTCCGATAGTGTCGGATTGCATCACCCAGTGAGGCGGGGGTGTAGATCCGAAACGGCCCTCTCGGTGCGCCTTTATTGTGTTCTGTCGACATAATCCGACATTGTATCAGAGATGGGATATTCCGACAGGGTTACGATGTTGGATTATTCAGATATATATGCAACTTCGAGATATCTCGAATGCACCGTTCACCAGCCACTCGTCCAGGATCTGTCTTTCGATGACTTCGAACGTCGGTCCGTTTGGCGTCACCCGAAGATTTGTAAACGCTGGCCACTCATCGGAACGTTCGTGGACGCTTCTAAACGGCGACATCGTGTCTTGCAACATTACGAGTGACCATCGTCGATAATCGCGATCCCCGAGATGACTCAGACCCACTCGCCCGATGTCCAGAAAGGGAGCTTCACCGGCTTTTTTGAGTGGATATTACGGACTTTGACAGGCTGAGGTCACGGGGTCGGTGCCGGAGCGTTGGCATTCATCACCGCAATGTCCACCAGGGTAATGCGCCAGCATTACCCTGACAAAACACCCCGATACCCGGTGATGCACATTGCAGGCGAAGTCATTAGCTTTGGGTGATGCGCGTCATCAGCGGTGAGGCGAGGGGTCGCAAGTTTCTTGTACCGAATGGCGATACGGTTCGGCCGACATCTGACAGAGTGCGCGAGGCGATCTTTGATGTGCTCGGCCATCTCGGCGGCGTTGTCGGGGCAAGGGTGCTTGACCTGTTTGCCGGATCGGGAGCGTTCGGCATCGAGTCGCTCTCTCGCGGGGCGGCCGAAGTGGTCTTTGTCGATCAAGAGCGCAAGGTGATCAAGACGATCGCGGAGAACCTTGTCGCGGTCAAGCTTGAGACGGCGGGCGATATCAAGATCGTCCAGAGCGATGCGATCGCCTTTTGCCGCATCCACCAAAGCGAACGTCCAACCACACCGGATCATCCAGTTGGCCCCTCCCGTCCGGGGCCTCGGGGCTTTGACATCACCTTCTGTGACCCGCCATATTCCTTTGCCAACTGGCCAAAGTTGCTCGGCGTCATCCCCGGAGAGCTCCTGGTGCTCGAAAGCTCAGGGCCGGTCGAGCTCCCCGGGACCTTCGAGGTCTACCGGGTCTATCGTTACGGAACTACGCTCATCACCGTGGCGAATCGGCAGCGCGGATCGGATGTGGATATCCCCTTATCCCCCGAGATCTTGGAGTCAACATGACAACAGCGATCTTTCCGGGATCGTTTGATCCTTTGCACAATGGACACGTTGAGATCGTCGAGCGCGCACACAAGCTCTTTGAACGTGTCGTGGTCGCCGTGTTGCGCAACCCTCAGAAGTCCGATCCGTTGTTTCCCTCCGAGCTTCGCGAGGAGTTGATCCGCGAGTGTTTTTCCCATCTTTTACACGTCGAGGTCGTGACGATGCAGACACTTGTCGTAGACGTCGCACGCTCCATCGGAGCTGACGTGATCATCAGGGGACTGCGCGCTGTCTCGGATTTTGAGAACGAGCTGCAGATGGCGCAGATGAACCAGCAACTATCGGGAATCGAGACGCTGTTTATTCCAACAGGCTCGACATATTCATTCATCAGCTCGCGACTTATCCGCGAGGTCGCCACGTTTGGCGGCGATGTTAGCCTGTTCGTTCCCGATCCGATTCTACGAGAGATGAAAGAACGATTCCGTGATTGACTCACCCGACGAGCGCGCGCATGATCCAGAGCGCCAAGGTATCGACTTTGCCGAAGTGATCGACGAACTGCTCGCGATCATCGAGACGGCGAAGTCTGTTCCGCTCTCGTCTTCTGTACTCGTCAGTCGTGACGAGGTCACCAACATCTTGTTGAGCGCGCGAGAGGCAATTCCTGTTGAGCTGTCTCGTGCAAAGCGTCTGCTCGTCGAGCGCAACGAGATCTGGTCCCAGGCTGAGCGAGAGGCGAACGCACTTATCGACGAGGCACGTGCGCAGGCGGCACATCTCGTACAGCGCACCGAAGTAGTCCGCCAGGCGAACTCGCACGCGGATCGCCTCATTGCAGAGGCACAGCAGACTGCCTACGCGATCCGTCGGGAGGCAGAAGATTTCATCGATAAAAAGCTTGCGGCCACCGAGATCGTCATCGACCGTGTCCAGCGCACACTCCAGGTCGGGCGCGAGAAGCTCAAGCTGAACCTTTCCCAGAGAGCCGGTGCCCAGGCGCCAAAAGATCCAGAGCCCGAAGATCCATCGACCGGAATTGCCGGTCTGTTCGATCAGGACAACCGCTAGCCTCAAAGACTCGTTCATCGCCAGTGTGAGGATGGATCATGACAACCAACAGCGGCTCCCTCCGGCACCAGCGGGGTAACGGAGCCGAATTCCTCGTCTCGGTCGCCCAGATCGCCAAGGCCCCAGGATCACGTCGCGCGGTGCGTTTCCACGGCGAACTCGGCGATCTCGAGGTAAGCGGCTCTCGGGTTCCAGAGGGCGACCCGGTCGAGGTCGAGGTCGTTCTTGAGAGTGTCAGCGAGGGAATCTTGGTCACCGGGAGAGTCAAGACCCGCTCTATTGGCGAGTGCCGGCGCTGTCTCGGGGTCGCGAGCGGAGACCTTGTGATTGAGATCCGCGAGCTGTGTACGGAAAATCCCACCGACGAGGAGAGCTACCCGCTTGGGACCGATGTTCTTGACCTCGCGCCGATCGTCCACGATGCGTGTATCCTTGCGCTACCGCTTGCGCCCCTCTGTAGCGAGGAGTGCCGTGGAATCTGCCCTGAGTGCGGGGCGAACCGCAACCTTGAACAGTGCTCGTGTGTCCCTGAGGGTGATCCTCGCTGGGGCGCGCTGAATCTGCTTTACGGGAGCGAGACGACAGGGAGCCACGATGAGGCTCCCGTGAGAGACGAGTAGGACATATGGCCGTTCCAAAGAAAAAGACCTCGAAATCCAAGAGCCGCAGCCGTCGCGCATCAGCGTGGCGTCTGGTACTGCCTGCCCAGAGCCGCTGTCCACAGTGCCAACACGCAAAGCTGCCGCACACGGTCTGTTCGAACTGCGGTTGGTACAAGGGCCGCCAGGCGGTCGAGGTCGACTGACGCTTCCTGTTGCAGTCGATGCGATGGGGGGCGACAGAGCTCCCCGTGAGATTGTTGCCGGTGCGCTTCTCGCACGAGATGAGCTCGGCATCGATGTACTCCTCGTTGGACCAGACGACGGCACGCTCGGTGACACCCGCGGCCTCCCCGTGCTTGACGCGCGCGAGGTCATCGCGATGGACGAGGATCCTGCGCGTTCGGTACGGACGAAAAAAGACTCCTCGCTCGTTCGCTGTGCCGAGGCAGTACGCGACCAGCGGGCCTCTGCGATGGTCAGTGCCGGCAATACCGGTGCTGCAATGGCAAGCGCCCTGTTGCGAATGGGTCGCATCTCTGGCGTTGCCCGACCGGCAATCGCCACGCCACTGCCGGTCTATGGCGCGCATCCCTCGATCCTGATCGACGCCGGTGCGAATGCCGAGTGCACGGCGGACTGGCTGTTGCAGTTCGCGCAGATGGCAACGGCCTACGTGCGTGCCCGCTATGCGAATGCAAACCCATCGGTGGCACTGCTCTCGATCGGTGAGGAGCCAACAAAGGGCAACACGTTGGTCAAAGAGAGCCACGAGCTGTTTGCCCGCACAGAGGGTGTGAACTTCATCGGTAACGTCGAGGGGCGCGATCTTTTGCTCGGCAAGGCAGACATCATCGTCACCGATGGTTTTACCGGCAACGTCGCGCTCAAGTCACTCGAGGGCGCGGCGGCGACGTTCGATTCGATGCTCCGTTCTGCGGTGAATTCCTCTCTGTCAGCTCGCATTGCGGGCCTGATACTCAAGCCTGCGCTTGCTCCCTATGTGAGATCTGTCGATCCCGAGAACACCGGCGGAGCGATGCTGCTTGGGGTCGAAGGGGTATGCATCATCAGCCACGGCAGCTCATCGGCGAGAGCGATCAAGAATGCGATCAGCACCGCGCATGAGATGGTCAGTCATGGTCTTGTCGAACAGGTGCGCTCCGCGATTGGGAGTCCGGCCGGTTCCAACCAGCATTTCGGGGGTTAGGGCGCATCCGACAGGATGATGTCGCATCTCTCGTCGGTCGATCCATCGAATCGGCTTTCAACGGGGCAGGTCAACGGCCGTACGCGAGGTGAAGGCGATGCTCAAGGGTCCCAGAGGCTCTTCCCCACTGACTCGGTATCGAGGGGAGGCCGTTCTTGGGGAGCGTTTTTCGCGCGGGTAATCTGCGCGCGTGAGAATACCGCCTCTCGGTCCCGCGGCGTTGCTGGTCGGGTTGCCTCAAGGCGCTTGTAGCGTTCCGGAGGTCTCCAGGGAGTATTTCGTAGCCGGGATGCAATTGGAAAAGAGGCAACTAACATCGCCGGTATTGAATCGGGTATCTGGCACAACACCGGTTTTCGTGCATCGGTTCAGCGCCGGTTGATGACGAGGAAGGGATGATCTTTTGTCGATGTCCAATGAAGAGGTGCTCGCGCTCATTCAAAATGAGCTAGCAGAGATCATGGAGATCGATCCTGCTTTGGTCGTCACCACTGCGTCGTTCGCAGATGATCTCAAGGCGGACTCGCTCGCGCTGATCGAACTCGTTGAAGCGCTCGAGGCGGCACTTCGCGATGAGATCCCGGGCTTCTATATTGACGATGATGATCTTGAGCGTCTTGTAACCGTGGGTGACGCTGTCTCTTACATCGCGAGTCGTACGAAGTCGCGATGACGATCATTCGTACAACGTTGAGCAGTTCTGCGATCTCGAACCGACCCACGGCTCGGTGATCGGAGTTGAGCGAACACACCGGCGAGAGCGACGGTTTTCTTGCTCTGTCTACGCGCCTTGATCGATATATCGAGGACCGCTCGCTGCTTCGCCTAGCGCTCGTTCACCGTTCATACTGCGCGGAATATGTGGGTACCCAATCGAACGAGCGTCTTGAGTTTCTTGGAGACTCGGTCCTTGGATTTGTTGTCACCGATGAGCTGTACCGCAGCTTTCCCAATTTGAGCGAGGGAGATCTCGCGAGGATCCGAGCTGACGTCGTCAGCTCCGCTGCGCTCGCGCCGCTCGCGAGAGCGCTTGGCATTGGTGAGGCACTGTTGCTCGGCCGTGGAGAGGAACATTCAGGAGGACGCGAAAAACCCTCGTTGCTCGCGGATGCACTTGAGGCGATCATGGGCGCGGTCTTTCTCGCCTCGGGAATTGAACGCGTGACGACGTTCGTGCAAGAGCTCACCGCAGAGACGATTGCCGAGGTGTCAAAGCGTTCTGCCTATGGCGACGCGAAGAACCGCCTGCAGGAACTTGCCGCGAAACAACATGTCGAGTCGGTTGTCTATGCAGTGACCGAGATTGGTCCAGATCACCAAAAACGCTTTGTCGCCGAGGTGGACTTTGCGGGCATTACTGGCCGTGGCGAGGGCCATTCCAAGAAAGAGGCCGAGCGACAGGCAGCGCTGGTGGTGCTCGAAGCGCTCGATCGCTCCGGTGCCTGAGCTCCCTGAGGTCGAGACCGTACGGCGACAACTCGCAGAGCGCGTAATCGGCGAAACAATCACCTCGGTGATTGTCACGGGGAAGAGGACGATCCGTCGCCAACCGAAAGAGGAGTTTGTCGCAAGGGTCACCTCGCGCACAATTGTCGCAGCGCGTCGATGGGGAAAGTTCCTCCTTGTTGATCTCGACGGACAAGAGGTGCTCGTCATCCACCTGCGCATGAGCGGCCAGCTCCGACTCGAAGATGACTCAGCCGCTGAACTCGTCGCGCACACCCATGTCCGGCTCGGACTCTCGTCATCTCGCGAACTGCGATTTGTCGATCCGCGCACCTTCGGAGAGCTGTTCGTTGTCGATGAGGTTGATGGGCGTGGGGTACCAAGCGCAATAGCGCATCTCGGCTGTGATCCAATCGTCGAGCAGCTGACCGGCGAGAGGCTCGGGAGTCTCTGCGCGAACCGCAGGGTGGCGCTCAAGACGTTGCTGCTTGACCAGCGAGTTGTTGCGGGAATCGGCAACATCTATGGAGATGAGATCTGTTATCTGGCCCGCGTGCGCCCAACCCGTCGAGCCGAGAGTCTGACCAAAAAAGAGCACACCCGCGTAGCCGATGCGACCCTCGAGGTGCTCAAGCGGGCAATATCTGAGCAGGGATCGACACTCAAGGACCAGCGCTATCGAGATCTCGTCGGAGGACTCGGTACCTTTCAGGATCGCCATGAGGTCTATGGCCGGGCAGGTCTTGCCTGTCATGAGTGCGGGACGACGATCAAGCGACTGATACTTGGTGGTCGCTCGGCGCATTACTGCCCGCGTTGCCAGCACTAAGTGGTGGTCGAACCGCAACAAAACGCGTCGGGAGTCTCCGGCCTTCAGGCCGGGGAGGGATAGGCGCTCGGGACGTAGGCCCGATCACTCCGGCGATTGTTGAGACTCGATGTATTGGCGCAGTACGGAGATCGGCGCTCCGCCAACCGAGCCGGCGAAGGAGGACGGTGACCAGAGATGCTCGCCCCAGAGATACCGACGTAACTGCTCACCGAATTCCTTGCGAAGAATCCGGTACGAGACGCCTTTCAGGGAGTTGACCAGCTTGGATATCTCCACCGTCGGCGGGTAGGTCACCAATAAATGGACGTGGTCACTCTCACCATTAAATTCAGCGAGTTCGGCTCCGAAGTCCGTGCACACATCCCGCATAACCT
>DATLTI010000246.1:0-6155 GCA_035533675.1 Acidimicrobiales bacterium
CCTTGGAGTGTCGATTTGGTCCTCAGAATCGGCAATGATGGAGCGGTGACACTTGTTCGTGCACTCCTCGTCGCGTTGATGGGACTGTGTGTTGGATCGTTCCTCAATGTTGTCATCGACAGGGTGCCCAAATTCGAATCGGTGATCTCGCCCCGTTCAAGATGCCCGCAGTGCAAGACACCGATCAAGACGCGGGACAACGTTCCACTGCTTTCATGGTTTGCGCTTCGCGGAAGATGTCGGTCGTGCGACGCTCCAATATCTGTCCAGTATCCGCTGGTAGAGCTCGGCACGTCGATGCTTTTCGCAGTTACCGAGGTTCACTTCGGCCTCAGCGGGAATTTCGTGATTTTCATCATTCTCTTCATGGGGATCATTCCTCTCGCGATCATAGATTTGCGATGCCATCGTCTTCCCCTACGTGTCTTCTATCCAGTGCTTGCAGCGGACTTCACAGCACTTGTCAGCTACGCGGCCATCCGCGGAGCCTGGAGCCAACTCCTAGTCGCTCTCGCGACGGGTGTGACTTGGTTCTTGATGTTCTTTGTGATCAATCTGGTGAGACCTGATGCACTTGGCTTCGGGGACGTACGACTTGTCGGACTACTCGGGATATGTCTTGGCTGGTTGGGTGTGACAGTGGCATTCGTCGGATTCTTTGCCTCCAACCTGATCGGGCTCGCAGTCGGGATCTTTCTCATTGCAACGAACCGCGCGAAGAGAGACACCCCGATTCCATACGGGCTTTTTCTTGCCGTCGGCACAGTCTTCGCTGTTTTTGCAGGACCTTCGATCGCGGATCACCTGAGGTCATTGCGTTGAAGGGTCGCGAGAGCCCCGCTCGGGTCAAGCGATGGCTCTTCTACGCAGCTGCTGGCGCCTCGTGGCTTCTCGGGGCTGAGATTGTCGTCCTCACCGCTGCTCGAAAGAGCATTCCGGGCCGGCTTCCTGCCACAGCAGGCTGGTTCTTTGTCTTTGCTGTCGCGGTCTCTGTGGTCGCGATGGCGAGACTTGAGATGATGGGGCGACACAAGACGAGCACACTTCTTGACCAGTTGGAAGAGGCCCTCGGTTCCATCACGGCGTTGACGGAGGCCTCATTGTCGTCTCTTGAGCTGCCGACCTTGCTCGACCGTCTTCTGGAGCAGCTCTTTGCGGTCTTGCATGCAGAGATCGGCGCAATATTGTTACTCGATCCATCAGAGACGGAGTTGCACGCAGTGGCGACCCGCGGAATAGAGGAGACATACTCGGCGTCACTGTGCGTGAGAATTTCAGACAACGACGGTCTGATCGAGAGGGTGGTGATGACAGAGTCACCGGTGGCAACCGTCGATGACCGGGATATCGCCGTTCTCTCCAAGCGGTCTGGACACCGCCTTTTGAGCGCCGCGGCGTGTCCGATTGTCGTCGAAGGGCATCTGATCGGTGTCTGTGTAGCAGGTTCGTCGCGCATGAAGGAATTCGATGAGCGCGAACTTCATCTGATGCAACTCGTGGCTGATCGATCGGGCCTTGGAATCGAGCGTCGGCGGCTTGATGAGGCAGAACGGCGGTCTCGAATCGATGCAGAGCGGGCCCATCGTTTTACGGCCGTCCTTGCTGCGTCAAGCATCGTGCTTGCAACCGCGCGCGATCAGTACGAAAACAATCTCAAATCACTATTCGACGTGGTCGTCCCTTTTTTCAGCGATTGGTGTGCCATCGATCTTGTGGATGAACGAGGATCGCTTGCGCGACTTGGAACCCGCCACGTGGTTGATCAAGATGAGCTCTCTCAAGAAGCACTCCGTCCATGCATTCCTTCGCTGGACGAGTTTGGCGAAAAGATGCTCCAAACCGGTCAAACGCAGCTGTCGCCTGCTTTTCATGCAATGGTCTCTTCCCCTGGAAATCCTTTGTCGTATGCCTCTGACGAGGACCGAACTCCGTGGGTGATGGTCCCGATCGTCACGGACAAAGGAATAGTCGGGGGCTTGACGTTCGCCTTCGATGGGGGCGCCTCAGCTATCACTGCCGAAGTCGTGAGTACTGCTGAGGACATCGGTCGCCGGGTCGCGATGACGATGGACCGAGTGGGTTTTTACCAAGAGGCTCGTGAAACCGCTGACCATTCGAGGCGCGTGGCGAGTCAGTTGCAGCAGCTGCTTGATGCGTCACTCGAGGTATCCAAGCTCTTTGACGCGTCCTCGGTGATCTCTGCGATCGCCGGAATCGCGCTCGGTATCTGCGACGCAGCAGGAGCCCTCGTGACTGTTCGTGCACCGGATGAACCAGGTTCAGGAATGCGCGCGATCGCCGAGCGAGAAAAACCGATCCGGGTCGGAGATCTCGAGCTTTCGATAGACCGTTGTTTTCCTGTCGATGTTGATCTGCTATCGGAGACAACGAGGTACGGCGAGTTGCTTGCGACACCGATCATGGGAGTCGATGGGGCACGAACGGGTTCTTTGACAATTTGGCGAACAGATGGTCTGGACTTCAACAAAGAGGATGAGACACTGTTGGTCTTGCTCGCGCAGACAGCCTCCACAACACTTTCGAGCGTCAATCTGTATCGCACAATTCAGGCGAGTGAGGCGCGGTGGCGGACTTTGATCGAGACGGCTCCCATCGGGGTCATGGAGGTTGAAGCATCAGGGGGTGCCATACGCTGGGCGAATCGTTTCGCTCTCGACATTTTCGAATCAGATATCGACTGTCTGAACCGAAAAGAAGCCGGACCTTCCAAGAGTCGAGTGAATCTCGGGCAGTTTCATCCGCTCTGGTCTCTCGCTGCAACCGGTGTCGAGATCCGCGATCGAGAGCTCAACGAGATTTTGATCGGTGATCAAAAAAAGGTTCTGTTCGTTTCGGTCGTGCCGCTTTACGGCTCAGACGCCGCTGTTCGGAGCATTTTGACCCTGGTGGCTGATATAAGTGATCGGCGTCGTCTTGAAGGAGATCTTCGGCAGGCGCAGAGAATGGAAGCAGTTGGTCAGCTCGCTGGAAACGTGGCGCATGACTTCAATAATCTTCTGACGCTGATCTCTGGTTATACCGAGCTATTGCTCATCCACGACGTCATGGACACTCGTCAACGTGATCTCGTGGGCAACATTCAAGGAGTAACTGACCGCGCCGCTCTCTTGACCGGTCGGCTTCTGACGATCAGCCGGCGAGAGGTGGCACGCCCCGAAGCCCTTGATCCCGTTGCTGCGTTAACTTCGATGATGGAGGTGCTCGGTAGGATCCTCGGCCCGAATATCAACCTTGTCCATGATTTCGAAGGCTACAAGGGAACGCTATCGATCGATCCTGAATATTTTGACCAGGTGATTTTGAATCTCGCGACCAACGCCCGCGATGCTATGGAAGGAATTGGAGTTTTTTCGTTGTCTCTTCGTCGCGACGGCGAAATGATTGAACTTACTGTCCGCGACACTGGGTCGGGAATGGATGAAGAGACGACGGAACGCTGTTTCGAACCGTTCTTTACGACAAAAGGACCCTCGAAGGGAACGGGGCTCGGCCTTGCCGCAGTACGCAGCGTGATCATTGACAGCAGAGGTTCGATTTCTGTCGAGAGCATCCAAGGTGTAGGAACCTCATTTATCATCCGTTTCCCTCTAGCGGCCGAATCATCTGATGAGCCCGTGGAGAAAAATGCAGCAAGAACCTCACTCCATCATATAAATGCGACGATTCTCGTTGCAGAGGACGATGAGAGTCTGCGAGCAATGATTGCCAAGGTCTTGACGCAAGCAGGTTATCGAGTGTTAAGTGCTTCGGCTGGTGATCTCGCCCTTGATATAGCCAAGTCCAATTCCGACGTAATCGGGCTTCTCGTCACCGACGTGTCGATGCCGGGAATGAATGGACACGATCTTGCTCGGCATGTCGAGGAAATATCACCGTCGGCATCGGTACTGTTCATTTCAAGTGATATGTCAGGTATCGCTATAGCGCCCTCGAGAACGGCTCAAACATCGTTTCTTGCGAAGCCATTTCGACCGAGCGAACTTCTTGCACGAGTGCAGCAGATGTTGGATGCACGCGGCGACCTCGAAGGAGTCGTCGCCAGTTCGTGATATTCGATGCTTTGTCGACGTGTCGTGCGTCTCGTCGTGCGTTTTCAGGAATTTGAGCTGATCGAGATCCTGAATTCCAGAACGCGCTGCTCTCGGGTGAGCGCTTTAGGTTGGCTCGAAGCGGTAACCGGCGCCCCTTACGGTGATAATTCGCCTCGGGTTGTCTGGATCGAGTTCAATCTTGCGTCGGATCCGTCGGATATATTCAGTCACCGTCGCCTCAACCTGCCAATCACTAGAGGAGGCCCAAACCCCTTCAAGTAGTTGGCTGCGACTGAAAACCTGGCGAGGCGAAGATCCGAGATATGCCAGAAGGTCAAATTCCTTCGCGGTAAAGGGAACCAGCGAGTCGTCGAGGTAGACCTCCCGGCTTTTCGTGTCGATTTTGAGCTGACCAAACTCAAGAAAGTTGCGCACATCTGGAGCAGTCTTTGATCGGTTCGATCTTCGCAGTATCGAAGCAACGCGAGCGCTGAGCTCGCCAGGTGAGAAAGGCTTCACAATGTAGTCGTCGGCGCCCATTTTGAGCCCGGAAATACGATCAATTTCGCTGCCCCTACCCGTGAGAAAAACGACCGGGACGTCACAGACAAGACGAATTTCTCGGAGGAGATCCCGACCGTCAGCGGTATCGAGGACGACGTCCAACAAAACGAGGTCAGGCTCTTCGCGCACGATAGACGGCAATGCATCATAGGAAGAGGTGACCGCGCTGGTCTCATGGCCATCCGCCTCGAGAAGATGCTGCAGCATTGTGCACATTTCGAGGTCGTCATCGACGATAAGAATCCGCATGTCACCTGTCATCTAGTTGAGTCGCGACGAGGTGGGACAATTGTGGCAGTACTGCCTGGATGCCTCTCGCGGCTGTCGGTCAGCCTAGTTCAAGAGCTTCGATTCCTGAAGTTCGCACTGACGAATCTCCGAAAAGAGCCATGATTGCTATAGGCTCTCTGGTACGGATTGTATGGACGCGTTCCTATCGCAGGATCTCCATCCGGACTCCCTCGGAATCCCATTCCGGATCCATCGGTAAACGTATGCCGGTATGCCCAAAGATGCGGCGAGCGGTCCACATGCATGCGGATGCATCAATGAGATGCGTAGCGGTCACCTTGGGGAGCTCGGCTTCGAGAATACGGTCGATTCCTTCAATCCTTGCCTGAAGGAGGGTTCTTCGTTCCTCGCGTCCGAACTCGAGTCGCTTTGAGTATCGAAGTGGTATTTCGTGATTGAGCTCGTAAAAGGTGAGCTCCGGTTCGACCTCGAACACCCTGCGTTGCCGATAGGGGGGAACCTCTTCAGCAATCTCTCGAATGAGGGGGAGCAGGACACGTGAAACCGCGTCCAACCCAGCCTCCGCGAGATCCTTGCTTCCGTTCAGGACCTCGCGCGACGGAGCGGATCGGATAGAGGCTCCGCGGCGAGGACCGAGCATGGCCCGCGCCTCGCGATCGCACGTGCGCCCTCCCGGTTGCGCCATGTCCAGATACCCGATTGGAGCGTGGACGCCGATCGCAGCAAAAGCAGGTTTGTAATCGAGTAACTCCGCGAACCTCTCGAAGTACATCGGATCCTCGACACTCAGCGTCACTCCAGCAAGTTTGCAGCTTGCCAAAAGCCAACCCGATCGGCAGGGTACGACTCCCGCGATGACGTCGTATGGAAGGGCGGGTCCACCTGAACGCAACGCAATGCCTACCTGTCGTTGCGCGGGAGATTGCTACCGATCTCTCGCGCGAGTTCTTTCGGGTACGCACTTATGTTCAATGCGTCCTCGTAGGTGATCGTATCGGACTTTACGAGTGCAGCGAGACTCATTTCGAGCGTCAACATGCCCTCGCCCCGGCTAGTGGTCATGATGTTACGGATCTGGTTCGTCTTGCCCTCGCGTATCATGTTCCGGCTCGCGCTCGTGGCAGTGAGAATTTCAAATGCGGCAACCATGCCGCCGCCGATCTTCGGCACCAGACGCTGTGCGATGACCGCAGCAAGCGAGGACGATAGCTGAACACGTATCTGATCTTGACGCGTGGCAGGGAATACGTCAATGATGCGGTCGATGGCTTGAGATGCATCGTTCGT
>DATLTI010000247.1:0-6098 GCA_035533675.1 Acidimicrobiales bacterium
CTGTGTCGCGCCATAAACATCTGCAGTATCAATGAAGTTGACACCAAAATCGATTGCGCCGTCAAGCACCTCCGCGGACGCTCTCTCATCAAGACGACTCCCAAAGTTGTTGGTACCAAGACCGACAACTGACACTTCAAGAGATCCGATCCGTCGCGTTTCCACTACATTCTCGCTTTCTGTTGTTGCCCACCCTTGTATCGCAACTACAAATGTAACGGCTCGGACTACTCGAGACCTAACTCGATGATGCGAGATTCTTCGCAAGCAGCTCAGCGATCTGGTGATCCTGGCTTCCTATATGGCTCTGAATCTGCAAAGACTCATGAAGGACTGCCTCTGCATCCTTATAGGTGTTTTCGGCGCGCTGGTCTGCGGCTTGAGCCTGCATATTCTGACCCACCATGATGATCGAACACAGCACAAGCTGGAGAGATGTCTGGGCAATCCACGAAATGATGATGATGACGCTTCCGGTTTTAAGCGCAGAGGGAAGGGGTATCAGAGCGATAACCGTGAACACGTACGCACAGGCCATCGTTCCCACCGCGTTGGTGATCTTTACCCCAACGCGCGCATTGACCTTCGCCATCTTTGTCCCGCTCGGTTATTGGTCCGCGACCTTGACAGGAGTGACCTCATCCGCAAGCATCGCCTTCGTATGCGCACGAGGTCGATCGTGAAACACACGACCTGGCTCTTGTTCAACTCGGGATAGGAGCGGTGTCGAGGAAGGTGACTCAGCTCGAGTGCGGGATTCGTCGATGGCTGCAGCGTAGTGTGAGCGGTACATTTCTAAAAGAGACCAGCAACTTTCGCTTGAGACATTGAACGACTCTGAGCAGGTACATCCAGCGGCTCATCACAAGATAGAAATGAGACTATGTCAATCTCCTACCGCCTGATGACCCAAGACGACGTGGAAATGGTCGACCAAGTGTGGCGAGCAGCACTCATGCCGCTGATGGTGACCGCAACAATCGCGCCATCGCCTCGAACCGAGAGAGAAAAATTGACGGATCTCGCCCGGTTTCACCACGTCGTTTCGACGGACCCTGAGGGAGTATTCGTCGCGACCGACAACGCGAGAATCGTCGGAATCTGTCAATCGTCACGGCGGGGAACAACATTTCTTCTCTCAAGACTTGGTGTCGCACCCGATCATCAGGATCGCGGGATTGGGCGAGAGCTGTTCTCGATGGCACTTTCCTATGCGAGTGATGCAGATGAACAATTCATCTTTACCTCGCGCGATCCGCGGGCAATACATTCCTACGTGCGCGAGGGTTTCGCACTTCATCCCTGCATCAATCTCGTCGGTCGAGTATTCGACGTTGAAATTGCCACGTCAGTTCGCCCTGGGAGTTCACAAGATCTCGACCTCATCGACACAGTTGATCAAGCAAAGCGAGGCATCAGCCGGAGAGTAGATCTTCAACTCTGGTTCGATCGCGAAGCCAACGTGCTCATCGATGACGATGGCGGTTATCTCCTTTTTGACGGCAAGCGGCTGTTATCGCTTTGTGCAATCACTGAAGACATCGCCGAGCGGTTACTTTCGACTGCGCTCAGTGGTGCATTCGGACTTCCGCCCATTGAGGCTCACTGGATCGTAAGAGAACAAAAGTGGGCTCTTCGCAGCGCGATCCAAAGTAGGGCATCGATTTCGATACATGGAGCGATAATGACAAGGAACGTAGAACACTTCGTCGTGCCCTACCTACCGAACGCGTCCCTGGGCTAGTACCGGCGAACCTTCACTAGATTCCGCCAGCAACAACGCCTTTATCGCACGGACTACACAGTCGGGCGCTCACCCATTAGCGTCTTGGCATGAGCTTTGAACGACGCGAGGTGAAGATCCCGGTCGAATCGGTGCTCATCGTCGCTCTCGAGGGTTGGATCGATCCCGGTTTCACCGCTGCAGCTGCGCTGACCTGTCTGCTTGAACAGTTCGACACACATACCTTCGTGGTCTTTGACACCGACGACCTCATTGATTTAAGAGCTCGCCGACCGCGTGTCATGTCGCGCGATGGGCTTCGCAACCGCGTCTACTGGCAGGGTCCGCGCCTTCGCGTCGGCGCCGATGAGCAGGGGCACGGAATGGCTTTCCTGATCGGTCCTGAGCCTGACTTTCACTGGAAGGCGTTCTCTGCCGAGGTGACCGAACTCGCGGTCGAACTTGGTTGTCGCCTTATCATCGGTCTTGGAGCAGCTCCCGCGCCGACGCCGCACACACGACCGATCCCGATCTCCGCGACCGCGTCGACCCAAGAACTCGCAACGGAGGTGGGATACCGCACAGGATCACACGACCGACCGGCTCGCATGATTGACGTCATTGGATCGATCGCAGATCTCGCGGGTATCCCGTCAATCAGCCTGATCGCACGCGTTCCGCACTATGTCAGCACCACCCCTTACCCGGCGGCTTCGATTGCGCTCTTACAGGCACTCAGCTCGGTCTCGGGGCTGCAAATCGACACCTCGGCCCTCAAGGAGGGTGCGGACTCGACAAACCGCGAGGTCGACCGGCTTATCGCACAGTCCGAGGAGCACACGGAGATGGTCCGACAGCTCGAGGAGCGCTACCACCGGATCTCACCCATTGACATCGACGAACGGACGCTTCCCTCTGGCGACCAGATCGCCGACGAACTCGAGCGCTATCTGCGCAACCAGACAAAAGACTGACAGGCAACTTCAATCAATGTCGTTCGGTGAGGTTCGTTCAGTGCAGTGGCGAGAAATCGGTCGCTCTGAAGCGCTGCGACGCAATGTGCAAAGCGAGCGGACCCTCGGTCTCTGTTGATGCCTTTGCCTTTGCCCATTCGGGGTCCTGACCAAAACTTTCCCAAGCTCGGTCGGCATCTTCGCTGCTCTCGAACTCAGTGATGTACAAAAGCGTGTCGCTTCCGTCAATTGGTTCAAAAAATCCGACAACCTTGATCTTGTGCCGATCAAAGAAATCCAACGTGTGATTTTGAAATCGGGCTTTGAGTGCCTCGAGTTTCCCCGGGGCTACGGTATAAGTACGAAAGTCATAGACACGAGAACAGCTCATGGGTACGTCATAGCACTGCCAAGAGCCCCGGCACCATATCCATCGGCAATAATGCGATATGGCCAAAGCAGACGAGAAGGGCATCACTCCACAGAGCGAGGATTTTTCCGCCTGGTACAACGAACTCGTCCTTCGCGCCGAACTTGCAGATCGCGGACCAGTACGTGGCACGATGGTGATCCGTCCCTATGGATATCGAATCTGGGAGCTGATCGAGTCAGCTCTTGATCAAAAGATCAAGGCAACGGGCCATGAAAACGCCTACTTCCCACTGTTCATCCCTGAGAGTCACCTCAAGCGCGAGGCCGAGCACATCGAGGGCTTCTCGCCTGAACTCGCGATCGTGACCCACGCCGGTGGTCATGATCTTGATGAGCCAATTGTGGTGAGACCAACCTCTGAGACGGTCATTGGCGAGATGTTCTCGAAGTGGATCTCCTCGTATCGCGATCTCCCACTGCTGATCAATCAATGGGCAAACGTCGTCCGCTGGGAGCTGCGCCCACGACTGTTTCTCCGCACGACGGAGTTCCTCTGGCAAGAGGGCCACACAGCACACGCAGACGAGGAAGATGCGATCGCCGAGTTGAATGTCGCGACCAACTTCTACGAGGAGATCTCGCGCGATATCGCTGCACTTCCTATTGTCGTCGGTGACAAGACTGCGAGCGAACGTTTTGCCGGAGCACTGAGGACCGTCTCACTCGAAACACTCGTTCGCGACGGACGCGCGATTCAATCATCAACGACGCACTATCTCGGCACCAACTTTTCCAAGGCATTTGACATCACCTACACAAGCCAGGAGGGAAGTGTCGAGTACTGCCACACCACCTCGTGGGGAATGAGCACCCGAATGATCGGCACGGTCATCATGACCCACGGTGATGACAAGGGATTAATCTTGCCGCCAAAGCTTGCGCCGTTCCAAGTTGTGATAGTTCCAATCGGACGTGACGCGGACCTCGAAGCGGTGCTCCAAGAGACAGAGCAACTCGAAACGCAGCTGCGCGACTGTGGCGTGCGGGTCAAGGTCGATGACCGCGACCAACTTTCGCCTGGATTCAAATTCAACCACTGGGAAATGCGCGGCGTTCCGATTCGAATCGAGCTTGGTCCGCGCGACCTTGCGGCCGGCGTCGCAACAGTCGTTGACCGCCTGACCGGCGAGAAAGAGACCATCGCTCTGCGCGGTCTCGCGCAGACAGTGCCAGAACGCCTTGAGCTTTTCCAGAGGGCGCTGTATCTGCGCGCTCTTGCCTTTCGCGACGATCACACGAAGGTCGTGGACTCAAAAGAAGAGCTCCTCGAGGCCGTCACGACCGGATTTGCACTGGCGCTTCACTGTGGAGATCCAGGCTGTGAAGAGTCCATCAAGGAACAATCCGGCGCGAGCGCGCGTTGCATTCCTCTCGAAGGCGTTGAAGAGACCGGCAGCTGCGCATTCTGTGACGCACCCTCGGCCTATGGCCGGCGCGTCCTCTTCGCGAGAGCCTACTGATCGCTCGGAGTAACAGGTCCTTGAGTACTGGTAATCAACACACGATCGGACTTCAAAGAACAGCTGAGCCCTCGCGCATCGCGATCAGTGTCTCAGCGATCTGCACCGCGTTGAGTGCCGCACCCTTTCGCAGGTTGTCACCGGTGATGAACAACGAAAGCCCGCGCTCGTCTGCCTGATCTCTACGGATCCGACCGACAAGCGACTTGTCCGTGCCGGCGACCAGAAGGGGTGTTGGTATATCGCTCAGTCCAACTCCGGGTGCATCTCGAAGCAACTCGCGCGCCTCATCGGGCGAGATGGGATCAGTAAATAAAAGGTGCATCGAAAGCGAGTGACCGGTATAGACCGGGACACGCACGCAGACACAGTCAACAAGGAGACCAGGAATGCCGAGGATCTTGCGACTCTCGTTTCGCCACTTCTGTTCTTCGTCGGTCTCCCCGGAACCGTCTTCAACGAGCGAACCCGCAAAAGGAATCACGTTGAACGCGATCGAGGCGGGAAAGACACTCGCTGGCGGGAACTTCATCGCTTTGCCGTCAAAGGTGAGTCCCGCTGCATTACCCACTACCGCGCGGGCCTGCTCATCAAGCTCGTGAACGCCGGCAAGACCTGCGCCAGATACGGCCTGATAGGTCGACACATAGGCGCGCACGATTGTTGCGCGGTCGTGCAAAGGTTTGAGGACCGGCATCGCGACCATCGTCGTACAGTTCGGATTGGCAACAATTCCTTTTCGAATATCGACAAGGTCATGCGCGTTCACCTCTGGCACGACGAGGGGAACATCTGGATCCATTCGCCACGCCGAAGAGTTGTCGATCACGATTGCACCGGCGCTCGCGACCTTGAGAGCAAATTCGAGTGATGCCTGCTTGCCACAGGAAAACAGCGCGATCTCAAGCCCTGCAAATGAGGCTGTCGCCATGTCCTCGACAACAATCTCTCTGTTTCCAACGACGAGTGACGAGCCAGCAGAACGCGACGAGGCAAAGCAACGCAGGTCGTCGACGGGGAAATTACGCTCAAGAAGGATCGAGCGCATGACTGAACCAACCTGGCCAGTGGCACCAAAGATTCCGATATTCACTCGCGAGAGGCTAATAGTTCACCGACATATCTCCAAATAGCTGCATATCTCCAAATAGAGAGCCACTGGCGCTGGCTTAATCAATCGGCGTTGAAACGCCCCGCTAGCTCTTGTCCAGTTCAAACGCCGCATGAAGCACACGCACCGCTTCCTCCGCCTGTTCTTGACGCACTACACACGAGACTCTGATCGGAGAGGTCGAGATCATCTCGATATTGATGTCTGCCGCATAGAGGGCCTCGAACATCTGCGCTGTCACGCCCGGATGGGTCTTCATCCCGGCGCCGATGATCGAGACTTCGGCGATGTTCTCATCCACGAGCACCGATGTTGCACCAATCGTCGGCGCAAGTCGGTCAGCCGCAGCCCGCGAGACCGAGAGTTCGTCCTGGGGAACAGTGAACGAGATGTCGGTGATGCCCTCGATTGATGTGTTT
>DATLTI010000248.1:0-8899 GCA_035533675.1 Acidimicrobiales bacterium
CTCTGGGTCGACGTGCCCAGGGAGTCGCAGGCCTGGCATCGATCTGACGAGGCGGCCAATATGTGGATCCCCGCCAAGCGCGTCGAGAATCGCCAGCGGATTTGCATCGAGGTCAAACAGCCTCCGGCATCGTGCGACCGCCGAGGTCAGATCGCGAAGATCGTCGAGCCAGAGTTTGAACCCGATCGTGGAATCCTCAGGTGAAAGCGCCGATCGCGAGCATTCGAGAATTCCTAGCCCATTCTGGAGACGAAGCACTCTTCGATAGATCGAGTCATCTGCCTCCTCGAGTCCTACGACGGCTCTCGTCGCGAGGAATCCAAAGAGACCATCGAGCTCGAATGGCCGGCGAAACGCAAGACGAAGTTCGATCGCGCCTGAACCAGTGGCTGAGTCTCGTCGAATTGCGCGGCTGTGGCGGATCTCGCTCGGAGTCTGAGCAAATACTGCCCTGGCGGTCTCGTTGAACTGACGGACTGAGTGAAAACCCGCCGCAAAGGCAATCTCGCTCATCGGTAGATCGGTCATCTCAAGGAGCATTCTCGCGGTCTCGCAGCGTTGCGCCCGAGCGAGCGCGATGGGACCGGCGCCAAGTTCACGATGAAGCTGGCGATACACCTGGCGCTCGCTATAACCAAGCCGCTTGGCAAGCTCGCCGACTCCCTCGCGGTCGACGACGCCCTCTCCGATGAGCCGCATCGCACGCCCGGTGATGTCGGCCCGGATGTTCCATTCCGGTGACCCCGGTGATGCGCCAGGGCGACAGCGCTTGCAGGCTCGAAAACCCGCGCTCTGTGCCGCCGCAGCCGTTGGGTAGAAACAGACGTTACGCGCAAGGGGTGTCTTTGCAGGACAGCTCGGCCGACAGTAGATTCCGGTCGTGGTCACGGCGGTGAAGAACACGCCGTCAAAGCGCGACTCGCGACTTTGTACTGCCCGGTAACACTCTGATGCGCTGAGCATCTTGTTACCTTGGCACGTTTGAGCGACAACAGCTAGCGGAATTCAGACATTGCAATGAGGCCAAAAAAAAGGGCAAGGGCGAGAGATCCGCCCTTGCCCTTATCTCGGGGAGTTAGCTATGTACCCCGGTGGTTGTCGTGGTTGAGTCCGAGGTCTTTGCAACACCTTGGTCAATCACCTGAAAAGCCGTCTCTGTCTGCAACGTGACTGCATCAAGATTCTTTGTCGCACGAATCTTGACGATGCCACGGTCGCCATTTGCAATGGCCTTGTTGTCAAAGAGCTCGACCTTGGTCTTGGCGTTGGTTGCAAAGACCAGCGTGAGACCCTTCAGCGTCTTTGGCTCATCGTTCGAACCCTTGACGGTGATCGAAACTGTTCCGTTGGTTGTACCGCTCGCAGCTGTATAAGCAGAGAGCGATCCGCGAAGTACGTACATCACGACTGGCGCCCTGTGAGTCTTGGTGGGCTCGTGCGTCTTCGTAGTTGTGGTTGTGACCCCGTCATAGTCATGGGTCGTGTGCACCGTTGTCGAGACGGTGGGATGCACCGGCTTTGAAGCGAACGCAGCCGTTGGGATGGCCGCAAGTGACAACGCTGCTGCAGTTGCTATAAAGATCTTTCGCATTTGATTCTCCATTTCTGTGCATTGTTTAAGAAGTACTGGTGTGTCTGTTGGTCATCTGCTTGTCTGAACAGCCGACACCCCCTTCCCACTTTTATTCGAAACCGGGACGCTGGCCGTTGGCAGGGGGGAAGATGTCGTTGGAGCTTTGGAGCTGACAGGTTTTGGTGACCCTGAAGGCGCCGACGAAATCTTCCTATGGGTGCTCGATCCACCGGCAGCGTTGGCGTTAACTTTCAATTGCTTTGCTTTGGTGGTCGTGCTCGTTTTTGGCAACGGTGAGGCATGTGCACCCTGGTGGGAGTTGCTCGAGTGCTGAACCTTTGTGCTCGCGCTCGAACCCCGATGCTCTGTCGGCGAATGTGACGAGATCTTTGTCCGTGGGACGACGGAGGTGCTTGGAACGGTATGCCCGGCGTGAATGCGAAGGCCCTGACAGTATGCGAGCACGCTTTCGTTATGGTTTGAGGCAATCTTCGAAAGTCGAGTTCTCTCCGACGCGGTGGCGGTGTTCTTGGTTCTACCAAGACCATTCGCGCCAGACGGGTGAAGGTAAGCCTCACAGAGCCCAACAGCGCCGGTGGTGTCCTTGGGCTCCACCGGGCCTCGCGCGAGGGTGGTCGTGGTGACACCGGTTACGTCTCTCGCGTGCGAGACCTGTGGATCGGGAAGTGAGATTCCGACATGGGCAAGACCATGGGAGACCGCGAGCTGGATCGAAACCGGGAGCGATCCTGTAGCTGCTGCAGCTGCGAGTCCTCCTGTGAACATCAGTGCTGTGGCGACTGCCGCGACGCGCCCCGATGGGAGTCGCTGGATGCGATGGAAATAGCCCGGTGAGATGGCCGGCTCAAGCTGTGTTGAGCGTCGCACCTCGTCAGCGATAGAGGCAACGAATGCCTGGTCGGCTATCGGCGAAGCGCCGCGAGAGGGAGTCCTGGCGGCCCGAATAAGACCTGCCAGCTCTTTTAGCTCCTGGGGAGCATCATCGGGATCAATTGCACCCGAGAGCAGCTGTTCGCCATCGAAGGCGTCTGGTGTTTTCATCTCACTAGGTACATCGAAATCCCCGACGGATTCGTTACAGCTTGGGAGAGAATTCTTTTACAAGCCGAGCAAGTGCACGGTGTTGGAGAACGCGAACCGCTCCAGCACTGCGTCCGGTGACCTTTGCGACCTCATCGGAGCTCAGGCCAGCGACGACGCGCAAGATGATCACCTCGGCCTGACTATCGGGCAGTTTGGCGATAAGGCGGTCAATTGCCTGTTGTGAGGAGATCGCCTCGATGACGTGATCGGCAACATCGTCAGAACTTCGAGAGTCGTCGATCTCAGAAAGTGGCACTGGGCTCGGTTGGCGAGCCTGTTTTCGGTAGTGGTCGATGACGCGTCGCCGGGCAATGGTGAACAAAAGGGCGCGAAATTCAGAGATGGATCCAAAAAACTGGGGAAGGCTCTGAGCGACGGCGAGCCAGGTCTCCGACGCGAGATCGTCTGCAACATCTCTGGCCCGATAGGAGAGGAACCGGAGGAGATCTGGCTGGATCGATTGGAACAATATGGAAATCGCCCATTCTGCGCCACCTCGCGCGGCCTCGAGGGCCTCGTCGATATTGGGCTCATCCATTGTGAAAGTTTCGCATGTGCGTCGTGTCATGACCCTCCTTTTGATCGCCGATAACGAAAAGTCAACGTTTTTGAAGGAGAAGACGCGCAGCGCTCTTGGTCACAACTCTGTTTTCGTCCGTCGTATTCTCGATGTCTGCCACGATGAATTCGTAGGCGACCATGCTCAGGTGGACATTGGTTCCAACGCGGGTGAATCGGTGAAAGCTCCAACGGAGACCCAAGGCAACGATCAGCGGGACTCGTGCGCGCGTTGGTGGTTTTTTAAGAGTTGGCAGGGAGATGCCGAGCAGATCTGAGCTCACGGATTTTTCCGTTCGCGGTTACTTTCGCAAAGGAATCCGCTCCGCGTGGGGTCGCGGCGCCCAGCCAGCGGAGGCGAGCAGGTCCTGTTTCGTCGTGGATCGCTGAGCGTGTAACGATGGTGGGGGTCATGTCAGATTCCGTGGAGCGCCCGACCGATGCAGTGGCGAAAGCGGTCGACCCCCTCATCTCCGAGGTGCTCGATGGCCGTTACCGGCTCGACGCCGTTCTCGGTCGCGGAGGAATGGGCGCGGTCTATCGGGCATTTGATTCTCGTCTTGAACGGCCAGTGGCGGTGAAGGTTTTGCACGGAGCCGAGCATGCCGACGAGGCGCGGTTCGCCTCAGAGGTCAAGACACTTGCCCGATTTGCCCATCCAAACCTTGTGCGTCTGTTGGATGCTGGCGAACTTGGAAGTCGTGCCTATCTCGTCATGGAGATCATCGAGGGTCCTACTCTCGCTCAGCTACTCGCCGAGGGTCCACTCGAGTCCGACGATGTCGCGCGCATCGGAATTGGAGTTGCATCGGCATTGGGTTACGTGCATTCCCATGGCGTTGTGCATCGCGATATCAAACCCGCGAACGTCTTGATCGATCAACGAGGAGCGGCGCATCTAACAGATTTTGGGATAGCCCAGCTCGTCGACAGCACCGGAATGACCGCCACTGGAATGACGCTCGGGACTCCCGCCTATCTCGCACCAGAACAGGTTCAGGGGACCCGTGTTGGCCCTCCTGCAGATGTCTACATGCTCGGCCTCGTCCTTCTTGAGAGTCTGATTGGACGCCGCGCCTTTGAGGGAACGGCCTCTGAAGTGGCCGTGGCCCGCCTCGTGCGATCGCCCTCGATCCCAAAGGATCTGGACCGGAGTTGGCCAGAGATCATCAAGCTCATGACACAGCGTCGCCCATCAGATCGGATCACCGCTGAGCAGGTGGTGTCGATGCTCTCCGAACAGCATTACGCCTCGGCAATTCCGGGCGCACTCGCCGTTGGCGCCCTGGCAAGCGATGTGACCATCCCGATGCATCCGGCCGGTGGCGCCGAGACTCGGATGCTCGATATCACCGAGACAGCGATAGCCCCAATCGGTATGTCAAGGTTCGCCAAATTGACTGCGCGATTCAAAGAGTCGATGCGTGAACGTCGTCGATATCGTGGGGTGCTTATCGGTCTTTTAGCTCTTGGACTTCTTGCCGGATTGACGCTCGCCGGCGTTGTCTTTGGATCGAAACCCAAGCATTCCAACTCGGTGCCGCCGACGACGCAACACACGACGACAACGCTACACACGACGACAACGCTGGCACTACCGACGGTCTCTCGGGTTACCAGTGACCTTGTCGCCGAAATTGGGACGGGCGAGACCAATGGGACCGTTGCGATGCACACGGGGCGCCAGCTTGTCACGCAACTCCAACCCCTGCTCTTTGCCTCGACCAGTGGATCAAACCAGACGCAGGTTCAACAGTTTGACCAGTTCGTGACGAGCTTTGACCAAGGCGTGGTGAACGGGCAGATCGTCGGAGGCGCAACGGTGAATCAACTCACGGGTTCGATCGCCACCCTCGCGCAGGTACTTCACACTACGGTGCCTACGACCACAACGACGATTCCCATTGGTCCAGGTCATGGCCACGGACATGGAGACGGGAACGGAAACGGGAACTAGATCGCGCGCGGTTCAGGTATTCCCGATTGGTAACTCTCGCCACAACATTTCGAGCGTCGACTGCGACTTCGTGCCGGAACTTTTCGAGAAGAGCACGATGTGCGAACGTGTGGTTGACTGCAGTGATCAAGCTGGTGCCTAGACTCGCCGAAATTGATCGTGGGACGTAGCGTGAAAGGAAGGTCAGGATACCCAGAGGAGATCCAATGCCTCGTAGGTCCATCTCGGATTGCGCCATTGACAGGAGAGGTTCTTCTGCCGAGATGCTCACACGACCCAGCTGACGGTTGGTCACCCCGTGCAGCGCGAGTGGGGTGAACCCGGTGTGCTGACCCGACTCCTCCGTTCGTCGTTGCGGCCCTACCTCGGACAGATCGTGTTAATTGTTGTCCTGCTTGCAATTGGGGCCGTGGGAAATCTCTATCTGCCAAATCTCAATGCCGATATCATCAATGGCGGCGTCATCAAGGGCAACCTGCACTACATCTTGATCACCGGCACGTGGATGCTCGCGATCACGCTTGTCCTCGGTCTGCTCGCCGTGGTGTCGGTGTATTTTGCCTCGAAGATCGCGATGCGCTCCGGCGCAGACATTCGAGCCGCTGTGTTTGCCCGGGTGCAGACCTTTTCGGCTGACGAGATGAACCGTTTCGGCACCCCGTCTCTGATTACGCGCAACACCAATGACGTCCAGCAGGTGCAGATCTTCGTGCTGACCGCGTTGACGATGATGGTGACAGCTCCGATCATGAGTATCGGTGGCGTATTGATGGCGGTGCGCGAAAGTGCAGCCCTTACCCCGTTGCTCGGAGTTTCGATCCCCCTGTTGGCACTTCTCATCGGTTTGGTGCTGAAGCTGGTCGTTCCGCAATTTCGTTCGATGCAGGGGAAGATCGACCGGATCAACCAGGTACTGAGAGAACAGATCACCGGGGTACGCGTGATTCGCGCGTTTGTACGCAACAGCTTCGAGGACGCTCGGTTCAAACAGGCAAATGTGGATCTCACTGACACGGCTCTTCGAGTGAACCGGATCTTTGCGCTGACAATGCCGATGGTCATGCTGACTATGACCCTTTCAAGCGTGGCGGTGCTCTGGTTCGGCGGACGGTTGGTCAATGAGGGATCGATGCCGATCGGGAACCTCACTGCTTTTTTGACCTACATCATGCAGATTCTGATGTCAGTGATGATGGCCGTGATGATCGCAATCCTCGCACCTCGAGCGGTTGCGAGCGCGGAGCGCATCTTGCAGGTTCTCGATACCGAGCCGACGATCCGCGACCCACAAGAGCCGGTCCTGGCGCGCCAGATCACCGGCGCGGTCGAGTTCGCGGATGTGAGCTTTGGGTATCCTGGAAGTGAGCGCCCAGTATTGAATCATCTCAACTTCACGCTCCGTCCCAGCGCGACGAGCGCAATCATTGGTGGCACTGGGAGTGGTAAATCGACTTTGCTCAACCTCATTCCACGGTTTTTTGACGTGACCTCGGGCGCGGTGTTGGTCAATGGTGTCGACGTTCGCGCACAAAGTCTCGAGCAGCTGTGGGGCACGATCGGTCTCGTGCCACAGACGGCGTATCTGTTTCGGGGAACAGTGGCTGACAATCTGCGATTCGGCAGCCCCGGGGCCAGTGATGCTGAGCTGTGGCGGGCGCTCGAGATCGCACAGGCGCGCGATTTTGTCGCGAGCATGCCAGGTGGGCTTCTCGCACAGATCGACCAGGGCGGCACGAATGTCTCGGGAGGACAGCGCCAGCGGCTTTCCCTTGCGAGGGCCATCGTGCGAAGACCAGCGCTGTATCTGTTTGATGACTGTTTCTCCGCGCTCGATGCGGCAACCGATGCTCGTCTTCGCGCTGCCATGAAAAAGACATCGCAAGAGGCAGCCGTGGTGATCGTCGCACAGCGCGTAAGCACGATCATGCATGCGGATCGCATCATTGTGCTCGACGCAGGCTCCATCGTCGGCATCGGCACGCATGAGGAGCTCCTCGCGGACAACGATCAGTACCGGGCGATCGTTTTCTCCCAGGTCGGCGAGGGGGCGGTCACATGATGGGTCGACCAGTTGCCGCGATGCGTCCCGGCATACCAACTCCATCACAAAAGACAGAGAACTTTCGAGTCACGCTTCGTCGTCTCGTTCGCAGGCTCGGTCCCGAGCAGCTGCCCCTTATGGTTGCGCTGTTCGTCGGGGTTGTCTCTGTTGGATTCACCGTTGCTGGTCCGAGAATTCTTGGGAATGCGACCAACGTCTTGTTCAACGGCCTGGTGGGGAGACAACTTCCTGCGGGAGTCACAAAAACCCAGGCCATTGCAGCGCTACGGGCGCATGGAGAGAATCAGTTCGCGCAGATGGTGTCGGGGATGAACCTCGTCCCTGGTCGCGGTGTGGATATCAATGAGCTCGGTCGCATCCTCGGGATTGCCGCGATTATGTACCTGTCCGGTGCGTTGTTCAGTTTCGTGCAGAACTATCTCATGGCAGGGATAACCCAGCGGACCATGTTCGGCCTTCGCTCTGAGGTCGAGGCGAAGTTGACCAAGCTTCCACTCCGTTACTTTGACGCCAACTCACATGGCGACATCTTGTCGCGTGTGACCAATGACATCGACAATCTCACCACGACGCTCCAACAGGGACTCAGTCAACTGCTCTCTTCGGTGCTGACGATCATCGGGGTGATGGGAATGATGTTCTGGATCTCTCCGCTGCTCGGCGTGGTCTCGATCGTGATCATTCCCCTTGCAATCGGCAGCACCCTGTTGATTGCCAGACGATCTCAGGCGCAATTTGTCAATCAGTGGGCAAAGACCGGTGAACTCAACGGTCTTGTCGAAGAGACCCATACCGGGCATCTGCTCGTCGAAGTGTTTGGTCGAAGAGAGTCGACGATCGAGGAGTTTGAACGCCAGAACGAACACCTCTTCGATGCAAGCTTTCGTGCGCAGTTTCTCTCGGGAATCATTCAACCGACGATCCAGTTTCTTGGAAACATCAACTATGTGGTCATCGCTGTGCTCGGTGGCTACA
Source organism: Acidimicrobiales bacterium (assembly GCA_035533675.1). Lineage (GTDB taxonomy): Bacteria > Actinomycetota > Acidimicrobiia > Acidimicrobiales > Bog-793 > CAIVND01. The sequence continues at coordinate 8,230 of DATLTI010000248.1, forward strand.
AAGTGGCTACCGGTGCACTCTCGCTCGGTGATGTGCAGGCGTTCATCCAATACTCGCGACAGTTCACGATGCCGATCAACCAGATCGCGGGTCAGATGAACATGTTGCAATCGGGTCTCGCCTCTGCAGAGCGGGTCTTTGAATTCCTTGACGCGACAGAGGAACTTCCCGACCGTGCCAGCACCGTTCAGTTACCAGTCGCCGGATCGGTTCTGATTGACAACATCTCGTTCCGCTATGAACCGGACAAGCCACTCATCGAAGATTTCACGCTCTCAGTCTCGCCGGGCCAGATCGTCGCGATTGTCGGCCCAACCGGTGCCGGAAAGACGACGATTGTAAACCTTCTGGTGCGTTTTTACGAGGTTGACTCCGGGGAGATCTTCCTTGACAACAAGAGCTATCGCGGACTCACTCGAGATGAGGTACGACGCAACTTTGGCATGGTGCTCCAGGACACGTGGTTGTTTGCTGGAACGATTGAGGAAAACATCGCCTATGGGAGAGATGGCGCAACGCATGAAGAGATCGTGGATGCCGCAAAGTCTGCCTATGTCGATCGCTTTGTCCAGACGTTGCCCGATGGATACAAAACGTTCCTGAATGAAGATGCTTCGAACATCTCATCTGGACAAAAACAGCTGCTTACCATCGCCAGAGCGTTTCTTGC
>DATLTI010000249.1:0-18285 GCA_035533675.1 Acidimicrobiales bacterium
TGGGATGAACCTCTTCTCCCAGGGCGTCGATCCGCGTCTTGACATCACCGACATCGACCAGCTCCGAAGGGTCGCCGAGTACTGCAACCGCCTCCCCGTACATCCGCGCCATCCCTATGTCGGAGACCTCGTCTACACGGCATTCTCGGGTTCGCACCAGGACGCAATCAAGAAGGGAATGGCAGCACTCGAGCGCGACTACAGGCTCTGGGAGGTGCCGTACCTTCCGATCGACCCGCACCACGTCGGAAGGAGCTACGAGGCGGTGATCCGCGTCAACTCCCAGTCTGGCAAGGGCGGCGTTGCCTACATCATGGAGGTCGAGCATTCGATGGTTCTGCCGCGAAGGCTCCAGATCGAGTTCTCCCAGGCAATTCAGCACGTTGCCGAAGACATCGGCACCGAGATTTCGCCGATCGCGATGTTTGAGGTGTTCTCGAGCGAATATCTTGCCCCGGGAGCAATCGAGCTGCTCAGCCATGAGAATCAGGTGAGCGGTGGCGCAGACAAGTGCACCGCTCAGCTGCTCGTCGATGGTGAGCACCGAACCATCTCTGGAGAGGGCAATGGGCCGATCGCCGCGTTTGTCGCCGGAGTCCGCGATGGACTCGGCATCAAGGTTGACGTCGTCGATTACTCAGAACACGCGATCGCCCAGGGCGCCTCGGCAAAGGCGGTTGCCTATGTCGAGACCACGGACGACGAGGGCAGGACCCGATGGGGTGTCGGAATCGATCCGAACATCCTTACCGCCTCGCTCTACGCGGTGGTCTCGGCGTTGAATAGTCGCCTGCGCCTCGGTCTCGGTACCCCGACCAACGCGTAATCAACCTGTAAAGATCGCACCAGAGCACATCCGACAAGAGGTGTCCTGATCACACGAGACCAAAGACTCGCTCGCGCGTCCGCCAGCTCACCCCGGCAAATGGTGTCTTCGAGGGAATGGTGGCAACATTGGAACTTCTACCTATCGAGCAGGGGGTGACGTCGGTGTCATTAGATCTGACGTTCGAAAACAAGCGTATTGATGTCGATACCCATTTCTATCCACGTATCGACCGACGCGAGATCCGCGGTCTCTTCCCCTCTGGGCTGAGCGGGCAGGTGCTCGACATGTTCGATCGCGAGGCACAGCGGATCGCCGATCCGATCGCAATCCGAGCCCACATGCGCGGCAATGACAAAGAGTCAGAAGAGAGCGGAGACCCACATCGCGACCCCGATGCCCGGGTCGCTTCAGTGCGCGAGCTCGGCTTTGACCTGCAGGTGCTTATCCCTGACGGGCCCTTTGGCAACCTCCATGGCGTCGGTCCCTACACGGTCTCTGCCCCAGCCGAGGTGCGCCTCGCGATGTGCCAAGTGTTCAACAATGCAAATGGTGCTGCCCAGGCAAAGCACCCTGACGTATTCATCGGAACGATGATCGTCCCGTTTGACAACGTCGAAGTTGCCGCCAAAGAGGTACGCCGAGGCGCTACCGAGCTCGGACTCAGAGTCGTCGTCCTGCCATTCAACTGGATTGGCAAGAACTTCGACGAGTTTGACCTCTATCCACTCTGGCAGGAGATCAATGACCTTGGGGTCACGGTGTTCTGTCATGGGATCACCCAAGGATGCAGCGGCCGAATCGGTGACCACCAGCCGCGATATCCCGCCGCGTTTGCTGAGCGCATGCGTCGCCTCCACCTTGGCACCTACATGGGCTTTGGGATGGAATACATCATGGCGACCGGTGCATTGACCCTCGGTGGCGTCTTCGATGAATTCCCGAACCTGCGCTTTGCCTTCTTCGAGGCAGGCGCCTCGTGGCTCCCCTATGCAATGTACGCAAGCGACCGGTCATTCCTGATCGAGCCACAGTGCTCACGCTCCGAGCGGCTTCCAAGTGAGCTCATCAAGGAGCGCTGTCTCACGGCGATCGAGCCGATGGAGTCCATCTCCGAGCTCATCGCAATGGTCGGAAGCAAGAACTTCTTCTTCGGCACAGATTTCCCGCACCCGGAGTTCCAGGTATTTCACGGCGCGGGAAGAACCGTCGAGACCTCAGAGCCGGGCGCTGCTGCGATCTTGCACCGCGTAGGACTGAGCGACGCCGAGAAGACAAGCATCCTTGGCGGCAATATCTCGCGCATGCTGTTTCGCTGACAGGATCTGAGTCTGCGGGGGTGCTTCGTCATTGGGCTCGCCCGGAGGTGTCGGACCACAACCATCGACTCCGCGCCCGAACGGGTTCTCTATCGATCGGCTACCGATGCGTCCGACTCTGCCCGAGCTTCGGCATCGCTCCGCGATGTAGCCGGTGGGGGTCACCTATCAGCTCATTCCGGAGCGAGACCACGGTCTCCTCGCGAACCGGCGGTGTTGATGATTCATCCCATCGCATCGCAGGTCCCGAGTGGCGCTCCGTCGCGCGCGTCCTCGGGCCCAACGGATGGCGCAGTCTCATTCGCTCGCGCATGGAGCGTTGCCACGTCTGTTGCGTGACACAAAAAACGGCTGGGTCGCGGGATCAACGGATGGTTAAGCCCTAAGCGAATACGCCTTCTGGCCCCTCAAGGGAGGTCTGGCTTTGGCAGATCAGATCAGCACCGGGCTCGCCCCTTGACAGATTCGAGCGACTCGCGCTTGATCACCGAGATCACGCGTCCACCGTCGGATCGTTGGAACCTCGGGGGATCTACCTCTGCTCATTGTGGCCCAGACCCGGTTTGAACTGACCGGACTTGAACTCCTCGACACCGGACTTCCACGCCACTCCACTGCGGTGGTCGAGCGCCTGGGACATCGCTCCCAGCCATGCTCCGGCCTGCTCATAAGACATCGGCGACACGTGCCGGAAGGCCTCTTTTGAGAAAGAGACGACGGTCGGATTCTTCTGAGCTAGCTTTTCTGCGAGCGCGGTCACGTACTCTTCCAGTTTTGCCCGCTCTACAGAACGGGTCGCGAACTTCATCTCCGCGGCCTCGACACCGTTGAATGTGTCGCCCGTCAGAAGGTAGAAGAGGGCATCACGCGGATTCAATACCTCAGAGATCGCCTTGCTCACATATCCGCCAGCTATCTTCCCGAAATTGACCTCCGATAGGCCAAAGGTCGCCTCGTTTGCCGCGACGACGATGTCACACGATGCGACAATCGTAAAGGCACCCCCGAAGCACCATCCGTTCACCGCAGCGATTGTCGGCTTTGGAAAAAGTCGCAGCGCGTGCGATCGCCACTCCGCATCGCGCATCGCGCGGGCCCGCGCTGCCGGATCTCCATCGAGATCGTAGAAAACTTCCTTCAGGTCCATTCCAGCGCAAAAGGATTCACCTGAACCCGTGATGACAAGTACCCGGGTCGCCTCGTCGTACGCCAGCTCATCAAGGACGAGGGTCATCTCCCGATGGAGCGTCGGATTCATCGCATTGCGTTTCTCGGGACGATTCAGCGTCACCCACGTTACGCCGCTCTCTCGACGGTCAACCAGAACCGTCTCATAACTGCTGGATTGAACTTTCGCACCTTCCGCCATTGCTTTTCCTCCAAAATGATTCTCTTGTCGACGCGTTCTCCGTGCCGGTTCAAAGAACTCCGGTGTTCGCGCCCCCATGGAACAATACGATGCGAAACCGATCGAGAGGGGGCCCCGAAACAGTACCAAGCAGAGATCGCAGAAGCTATGCCTCGGCCCCGCCGGTCACGCCACTCAATCATTCTCGAGTTGGCCCCGTCATCTCTCTCGGATCGGTCGACATCTTTGGTGACCTGTCATTGCGGACTTCGACACGATGTTCATGACGTCGTTGATGTTCGATCCCCTGTCAACTCCTACACCAGTGCAGCTCCCGAGACAGACGCGAACCCTCGATCCATCGCGCGCTCGAAGGACCAACCCTGCCAACAGTTGACCCGTCGTGCTCACCCTGGGAGATCCGGTGTGGTCGCGCGGTCAACGATGCTCGGCCGGTCGAGGTCCGTGGGATGGCAGCGCTGGCAAAGCGAGATCACCTACGAAGATGCCCTCAGCCGCACGGCGATCCTGTCCAAATAGTCTGCGATCTCCAGGTCGAGCGAGATCTCCATGGATATCTCGCTCGGCCCCTTGAACACCTGCGCCACCGGTGCTTGACACAATGAACCTCTTCGTCGGACCGACGATGTTCATCTCCAAACCCGCGGCCCGTGGACGTCGCGGTCGAACCGCGGGCAAAGGGACACGAAGGGGCGCGTCTTCAAGGCACCACGGACCCCGCCTCTTGTTCGATTCGCAATCTCGCGTGCTATCTTCCCAACGGAGGCGCGCTTGAAGGCGATTCGAATGAAAAAGGTGACCGAGATGGCGATCTCCGAGGAGATCGAACGCATCGCCCGGGCCGGAGTTGGAGCGCACTAGGTTGGCACAGGGCCGATTGACCTTCACGAGCACCTGAGGAGGAGCACGATGCGCCCCGATGAAGATCTCTTCCCTGACTACACACCGAAACGGAACCGTACCCACAAGTACGGCGAGGATCGCGAGATGGCGAGGCGCCCTGAGCGCCCGATCTCATGTTCGCCAATATACGGTGTCGTAGGGTCCCGGGACCTCGCAATGATCAAGACGATGGGAGGGAACTCGAAACACCAAGAGGAGCTCTTCGGAGCCTCCGATCTTGGCACCATCAACTTCGGGCGGCGCCCTGTCGGTGCCGTGACCGACTTCGTCGCCAGCGTGGAGCCGTCGGCGTTCGATCGTGTGGTCGACTGTGCGCGGGTGCGCGCGCTGGGAGCGCTGATTCCCAGGGGAGACATCTGGCGGCCGGTCGCATGGTCTGGTCCCGAGACGGGCACCAGCTCCGAGCGACAGGGGACACAGGTCATGACCGGGAGGGACCGATGCTGAGCGAGGAGGAGAACGAGCGCCTCACCCGGGTTGGACGCGGCACGCCTATGGGCGAGCTCCTCCGACGGTACTGGCATCCCATCGCCGCGGAGAGTGAGTTCGAAGGTCGATCGATCAAACCGGTCCGGATCATGGGCGAGGATCTCGTTCTCTATCGCGACGAGCGCGGCACCTATGGTCTTGTTGACCGCCACTGCCCGCACCGACGCGCCGATCTTGCGCACGCGATTGTCGAGGAGTGCGGAATCCGTTGCAGCTATCATGGATGGAAGTTCGACGAGACCGGACGATGTGTCCACCAACCCTTCGAGGATACGGTGCAGCCGAACTCGCGCTTCAAAGACCAGGTGTCGGTCAACGCCTACCGGGTCAAGGCGAAGGCAGGTCTGTGCTGGGCCTATCTCGGACCCGAACCTGCACCGCTCATCCCAACCTGGGAGCCGTTCACCTATGAGAACGGATTCTGCCAGATCGCCTTCTCCGACGTTCCCTGCAACTGGTTGCAGTGCCAGGAGAACTCCATCGACCCCGTCCATTTCGAATGGCTGCACAACAACTGGTCGATGGTCCTTTCAGGACAGAGAGAACCCTATGCGCCGACTCACCGGCAGATCTCCTTCGAGGAGTTCGAGTACGGATTCGGATACCACCGGCTTTTAGAAGATGAAGACGAGTCAGACTTCAATTGGCTGTTGCAGCGACTGTGCATCCTGCCGAATCTATTTCTCCCCCGCACACATTTTGAGTGGCGAGTTCCTGTCGATGACGAGACAACACTTTCAGTCGTATGGAGTTACACGAGGGTCCCCCGAGACTGCGAGCCCTACCGGCAAGCGACGATCCCCCATTGGTACGCACCGATCACTGACCCGGTCAGTGGACGATGGATCACCAGCCACGTGATCAATCAGGACACCGTTGCTTGGGTCGGTCAGGGAACCGTGGCGCAGCGCAATCTCGAACATCTCGGACGAAGCGACCGGGGCGTGATCATGTTGCGCCGCCAATTGGAGCTCGACATGCAGGCCGTAGCGGAGGGGCGCGATCCGAAGGGCATCATCCGCGACGAGGGCGCAAACGTCTGCATCGATCTCCCGGGAAATCGGCGTGAACTCTTCCTCGTTGGCCTCGAGCGAGCGGAGTGGCTGAGACAGTTTGCCGTGACTTCAAAGAACAACCCCGGCGACTATTTCAGCCTGCTGGTCGGCCAGCCACCCGAGGTACGCGCCGCGTTTGAGGAGGCGGTGAGAATTTGATGGAAGAGCCGGGCGATTCACCGATCCGAGCGCAGACGATCAGATCCGAGGCTGCGCCGAACGCGATCCGTCTCCTTCGCGACGGCTTCAATCGAGACTTTTAGCCAGGACAAGAGAGCGCCTCCATCAGTGCCCGAACCGGCGAGTAGATGGGGCGGTGCTGACAAGACGAGAGCCGGGGAGCGACAAGAGAGGGGAAGTTCACTGTGAGAGTTGGAATAGTGGGACTTGGGCGAGCTACCGCGACGATCCTGCCGTCGATGATTGCCCATCCCGAGGTCGAGATCGTTGCGCTCGCCGAACCCAATGACGAGCTGCGCGAGGCGTTCTGTGAGGACTTCAATGTGCGTGGCTATGAGAGCGCCGAGGAGCTCTTTGCCGATCCCAAGGTCGAGATTGCCTACATCGCGACGCCACACCAGTTTCACCGAGATCACGTGCTGGGAGCGGTCGGCCATGGCAAACACGTGCTCGTCGAAAAGCCCATCGCGCTCACCCTTGAAGAGTGCGATGAGATGATCGCTGCGGCGGACAGGGCTGGAGTCGTGTTCATGGTCGGCCATACCAATGGCTATGACCCGCCCGTGCTGGCCCTTCGAGATCTCTCGGCCTCGAATCGTTACGGCGCGCTGAGGATGATCAACACCTTCAACTACTCCGATTTTCTCTATCGACCGCGTCGGTCCGAGGAGCTCGACACGAAACTCGGCGGCGGCATCATGTACAACCAGTTCCCGCATCAGGTCGATATGGTTCGTACGATTATCGATTCGCGCGTCACCTCGGTGAGCGCGGTGTGTGGCTCTTGGGACAGTAACCGTCCGACCGAGGCAGCGGTTTGCGCGCTCCTCCGATTTGAGAACGGCGCTGTGGCGAACATCGTCTACAGCGGCTATGCCCATCTTTCGAACGGCGCCCTGACCGGCGAGACCGGGCCAACGACCGGCGGAGCGGTATCCTTACGCTCGCAGCTGATCGACCTGACCCCCGAAGAGGAGGCGCTGGCAAAGGCGAGGTCCGGCTACATCGATCGACGGCGCCAGATCACCGGACCGTTGACGAGAGCGACGGAGCACGAACGATTCGGCGTCCTCATCGCCGGCTTCGAGGGTGCCGACGTCGTCACCTCCCCGGGCGGTCTCACCGTCTATGGCGACGGGTCAGTCGAAGAGATCGCCATAGCGTTTGGATCGGGGGGAGGGCGGAGGGCTACCGTCTTTGATGAGCTGTATGTCGCGGTCAGCGGGGGTGCGGTGATCCATGATGGGAGATGGGGAAGGTCGACGCTTTCGGTCTGTCTTGCAGCGCTTGAATCTTCGACCGTGGCTCACGAGATCTCACCCGAGCTCTGATTCATGACCGAGCTGTGAGATGAGCCACCAGACAGATCCCGAAAGCCCAACAACGACGATGTGCACAAGATATCGATCGTGCTCGCGATCGACTGACAGAGGGGAAGAACGTTATGGAGTTTGCAGAACAACGTCTCGCGGGAAGAACCGTCATCGTGACTGGGGGTGGCTACGGGATCGGCCGCGCCTATGCCCATCGCGTCGCGAAAGAGGGCGCCAAGGTCGTCGTCGCAGAGCTGGATGGTGATGCGGGAGAGCGCGTCGCAAAGGAGATCTCCTCACAGGGATACGAGGCTGTCGCCATCGAAACCGACGTTGCGGACGAAAAGAGTGTCAACCACATGGTTGCCGAGTCACTGATTGCGTATGGAAAGATCGACGTACTCATCAACAACGCGGCGATGTTCACCAAGGTACCCATCGAGTACTCGACGCTCGAGGACCTGACGTTCGAGCACTTCGAGAGGGTGCTTCGCGTCAACGTCCTCGGAACGTGGCTGTGCGCGCGGGCCGTCATCCCTGACATGCGCGAGCGCCAATACGGGAAGATCATCAACATCAGTTCGGGAACCGTATTCAAGGGAGCAGGTGGAACGATGCTTCAGTACGTGACCTCTAAGTCCGCGCTGTTGGGATTCACTCGAAGCCTCGCCCGCATGGTTGGTCCAGATGGGATCCGCGTCAACTGTGTTGCCCCCGGCGGAACGATAACGGACGACATCAATACCCCCGAAAAAGAGCAGGCAATGTTCGAAAGGGCACGCTCGGAGCGGGCCATCGTCAAGGTGGAGACCCCCGAGGACCTCGTCGGAATCATCTCATTCCTCTCCTCTAGCGACAGCGACTTCATCACGGGCCAGACGATCCTCGTCGATGGCGGCGCATTCATGCACTGATTGGCAATTTGTGTTGATACCTCCAATTCATGGAAAGGCTAGATGATCATGGCTTTGACAGACGCCTCCATCCGCTCCCCGCTGATCGATGCCGATGCGCACGTCGTCGAGACCGAGCGCACATGGGACTATCTCGAGCCGGCAATGGAAAAGTATCGCCCGAAGCTGTTCTCCTCTCCCGGGGACCCCAACGAGTACTGGGTGATCAACGGACGGATCGGTGGATTTCGCTTTGCGACGATGACGGAGAAGGAGCTCAAGACCCAATCGGAAAAGACTGGGCGCCTCGTCAGCGCGGAGCGCGCTGCGAGCGAGATGGACGACGTCAGCCTCCGCCTCAAAGGCATGGACCAGCTCGGAATCGACGTCCAGGTGCTGCACAACTCCCTCTGGATTGAGTCCGTGGCCGATGTTCCAGAGATCGAGACCGCGCTGTGTCAGAGCTGGAACCGCTGGATGGCCGACATTTTTCGCCAGGGACAGGGCCGTCTCTACTGGACCTGCGTCGTGCCGACCAACGACCTTGGATCGGCGCTAATCGAGATGCAGTTCGCGAAACAACACGGTGCGGTCGCAATATGTCTTCGCCCGTTCGAGGGTGACCTCATCGTGACCGACCCCTACCTCTATCCGCTCTTCGAAGAGGCGGTCCGCCTCGATCTCGCGGTTGCGATCCACATCGGTAACGGGAGCCCTGACCTGACAGGCATTCTGCGAACCCGGCACCCCTCGGGAGGCGGTTGGGCCCCCTTCCGGGTTCCGACCGTAGTCGCAACAATGTCCATCATCACCTCTTCAGTCACCAAGCAATTCCCGACACTTCGCTGGGGCATCATCGAGGCATCTGCCTCATGGATCCCCTGGCTGTGTCACGAGACACAGCGCAGAACAGGCAGGCCGTTCACCCCGGAATCAAATCCGTTCCGCGAGCACAACATCTATGTCACCGCCCAGGTCGATGACGACATTCCCTACATCGTCGACTGCGTCGGTGAGGACGTCTTACTCATCGGATCGGACTTTGGCCACACGGATGCGTCGAGTGAGTACGACGCGCTCGTCAAATTGCGAACCCTCGATGGAATCAGCGATAGCGCGCGGAGAAAGATGCTCTCGGACAATCCTGCAAGGCTCTATGCGCTCACAGGTCGGGCAAAGGTTGCAGACTCGCTCGTCGGGCTCTGAGCTCGACGAGCGTGCTCATGATGGGTTCGGGAGGATCGGCTCTTCGCCAGCAAGGCGGCAGTAATAGCGCCACTCTCCGAGCATTGCGCTCGCTCCACCGATGCTGCCAAGCGGTCGCTCCCGGGGACGAAGATCGTCGTAGTCCTCGACGGGGATCGGCTTTGGAGTGCCAACAAGATAGGAGTCGTAGTTCATCGTCAGAAGTTCATTGAAATGCATCGCCCGCACCGTTGCGTCATGGACCCCAGAGCCATAGACGGTTATGCCGTGACCACGCATCAGCGCAACCTTGCTCGTTCCCATGACGTCAGTGAACGCGTCTGCCATGTCGATGTCGGTGATCCGATGGCTGCGTGGGTAGGTCGGTACTCCTTCAACCGCGATCAACGCGCCGGGTCGGCCCTGACCATAGAGCGGCACCACCTCGAGCTCACACGCGCTCAAGGTGATCGCGTGCTTCGGATGACAGTGGATGACGCTTTGCACCTCGGAGAAACGCTGATAGATCGAGATATGGATAAATGCCTCGCTCGGTGAGCGCAGTCCAACCGGACCATCGACCGTGTTTGCCTCGAAATCGATCTCGATGATGTCCTTTGGCTGGGTATAGCGAAGCGCTACCTCGTTCGCGCCCTTGCCCTTGATGAGCAGATGATCGCCGGCGATGCGATGACTGACATGACCAAGCGCGTTGTGGGTCATGTCCAGAGTTCCAAGTACCCGACAGGCTTGAGCTACCAGCTCGGCATGGCGCGCGGTCTCATATGGCGATGGTCTCATGCTCGATATTCCCCCCGGAGGTTCTCTTGGTGAGCAAGACGGTAACACCAATCGTCCGATGCACAACAGTGCGGGCCGGGTGATCCCGATTCCGAGAGGGTCTACCTCGACGGCCGCGGATGCAACGCACGATCGCCCGTTCGACCTACACCATCGTCTAAAACGACACTGTCCTAGACACCTTGGACCTGATGAACCTCGAGGATGCCTGCCTGTGAGCGCAGTGACTCGATTGTCGGATCATCGGTTGCGCGGTCGGTAGCGATCGCCATCAAAGCGGTGCCGTCGACGTCGCTCGTACGGGCGACCGCCATGTTGACGATGCTCACGCCAGCCTCGCCGAGCTTGGTGCCGACCAAGCCGATCATGCCAGGACGATCATCGTTGTGCACGATCAACAAACATTGTGCTGGGGAGAGGTCAAGGGTGTGTCCGTCAATATCGACAAAGCTCGGCTGACTCGCGTCGCCACCACGCAGCGTTCCTGAGACACTGTGCGTCGAGGAGGAGACGATGATGACGTTGTGGCGGTCCCTCGAGGTAGCGCTCTGGCTCTCGCGGACTTTGAGACCGCGCTCCTCGGCGATGCGTGGCGCGTTGACATAAGAGACCGGCTCTTCGGTAACGACGCCGAGCAGTCCCTTGAGCACCGAAAGGGTAAGGATCGAGGTATTTTCGCCGGCGAGCTCTCCCTGGAATTCGACGTCAAGCACATCTGGCATTCCCTCACAGAGTTCCGCGAGGAAGCGACCAAGTCGCTCTGCGATGCCGAGATAGGGTCGCACCGCCTCGGAGGCTGCACCAGCTGAGACATTGACTGCGTAGGGAACAAAGTCTCCTCGGAGTGCGAGCACGATCTGCTCTGCGATCTGTTCGCCCGCTTTGTCCTGGGCCTCCTCGGTGCTCGCCCCAAGGTGTGGGGTGACGACAACTGATGGAATGCCAAACAATGGCGATTCGGTCGCTGGCTCGGAGTCGAACACGTCAAGCGCAGCACCCTCGACGTGACCGGAGTTGATCGCATCGGCGAGATCCTGTTCGACGACAAGTCCGCCACGCGCGGCGTTGATGATCCGCACGCCACGCTTGGTTCGCCCAAGAAGCTCTGTGTTGAACAGTCCTACGGTCTCTTTCGTCTTTGGCAGGTGGATCGTGATGAAATCAGCCCGTGAAACGAGTTCGTCGAGCGTCAAGAGCTCCACGCCCATGCGCTTGGCGCGGTCTTCGGTGATATAGGGGTCATAGGCAACGACATGCATCCCAAAGGCCATCGCGCGCTGTGCGACGAGCGCCCCGATGCGACCAAGTCCAACGACACCAAGGATCTTGCCGTGCAGCTCCACGCCCTCCCACTTCGAGCGCTCCCAACGACCTGCGACTAATGCGCTGTGCGCTTGAGGAATATTGCGCGCCTGCGCGAGCAAAAGCGCGAAGGCGTGCTCGGCGGCCGAGAGGATGTTTGATTCGGGGGCATTGACCACCATCACGCCGAGGTTTGTCGCGGCCTCGATGTCGACGTTGTCAAGACCGACTCCGGCACGGCCGACAACCATCAGGTCAGTTCCCGCCTCAAGAAGCTCTTTGGTGACCTTGGTGGCTGAACGCACGACCAATGCATGCGCGCCCTTGATCAGTTCGAGAAGGCTCTCTTTGGTCCATTCGAGCTGTTCGTCGACCTCGTAACCTGCCTCGGTCATTGCGTCGAGTCCAGCCTGGGCCAACCTCTCCGTGACGAGAATCCTTGCCATTACCTCTCCTTGTTATGGCCCGGTCCGTCGCCGGGTCCGGGTGGTCGAGACCGTGTGTTCACGACCGTGTGTACTTGCGTCCCCATTGAAGGGCACCTTGTAGCATCGGTCCCCCCGACGCTGCAGTCCCCGTGCAGAATCATCACTACACCTGCAAATCTATCCTGCACAGGCCTCGCCCCCTACGGCGCGCAATGGGCACCAAGGGCGTTAGTCGGTTGCCTCATCGAGCAGTGCAGCGACCCTTCGCACACCCTCTTGCATGTCGTCATCACCGAGTGCATAGGAGAAACGTCCATAGCCAGGGGCGCCAAATGCCTCACCTGGCACAAAGGCGACCAACGCCTCCTCAAGCACCACCTCGGCGAGCTCAAGCGTGGTCGCCGGCCGACGCCCGCGGATTGATCGACCGAGTACACCCTTGAACGAGGGAAAGGCATAAAACGCGCCCTGGGGCTCGAAGCAGGTGACCTGGTCAATGTCGTTCAACATCTCGTGGATGGTCTTACGACGGCGGTCAAAGGCCTCGCGCATCATCGCTACCGCACCAAGATCGCCTTCGAGTGCTGCCAGTGCTGCGCGCTGGGCGACATTGTTGACGTTCGAGGTCTCGTGAGACTGGAGGTTCGTCGCCGCATTGATGACATCGACGGGCGCAATCATCCAGCCAACACGCCAACCTGTCATCGCATAGGTCTTTGCGACGCCGTTGACCACGATGCAGCGATCGGCGATCTCTGGCACGACGACTGGCAACGAATGCTGCTCGTTGGTTCCATAGACAAGGTGCTCGTAGATCTCATCGGTCAGCACCCACCAACCGCGCTCGACACAGTACCGACCGATCGCCTCGACACCTGCTCGGTCGTAGACCGCTCCCGTCGGGTTCGAGGGACTGACGAACACCAGCATCTTCGTGCGGCTCGTTGCATAGCGATCAAGCAGCTCAGGAGTGACCTGAAATCCTGTCGACTCATCGGTTGGCACAGAGACGGGGACGCCACCTGCGAGGGCGATCGATTCGGGGTAGGTCGTCCAGAATGGCGCCGGCACGATCACCTCGTCACCTGGATCGATCAGCGTTGCAAAGGCGTTCGCAATCGCCTGCTTGCCGCCATTTGCGACGAGTACCTGGTCGGGAGTGATGACATAGTTCGAGTCACGCTGGGTCTTGGTCGCGATCGCCTGGCGTAGCTCGGGAAGGCCAGCAACAGGGGTGTAACGGTGGTTTACCGTCTCCGAACAGGCTGCAATCGCTGCCGCAACGATGTGATCGGGGGTGGGAAAATCAGGCTCACCTGCACCAAATCCGATGACATCGAGCCCCGAGGCCTTCATCGACTTGGCCTTCGCGTCGATCGCAAGCGTCGCTGAGGGGGCTACAGCTCCCACGCGTCGCGAGATCCGCGGTCTCGTGCCAATGTCTGATGGGGTCGGTTGTGATGAAGCTGTCATACCTGCCATGCTTGCACAGAGAACTGTCGGAATAAAAATACACGCGGGAGTGGGGCCCGCAGCTAGCACTGGAGAGAGACATGGCAACATTCGCAATACCAAAAGAACTGCTCCCAGACGACGGCCGGTTTGGAGCTGGACCCTCAAAGATTCGCAGCGAGGCACTCGACGCGCTGCTCGCAGTCGCCCCCACCTACCTTGGCACCTCACATCGCCAGGCGACGGTCAAAGATGTCGTCGGGCGGGTGCGCAGTGGAATTGCCGAACTCTTTTCGATTCCAGATGGCTACGAGGTTGTGCTCGGCAACGGAGGATCGACCGCATTCTGGGACATCGCAACCTTCTGTCTCATCGAGAAGAAGAGCCAGCACCTTTCTTTTGGTGAATTTTCCTCCAAGTTCGCCCAGTCTGCACAGATGGCACCGTTCATTGAGGACCCGATCGTGTTCACCTCCGAGACCGGCACCCATCCCGAGGCCGTTGCAATGGCAGAGATCGACTGCTACGGACTCACCCAAAACGAGACCTCAACGGGTGTTATGACGAAAATCACCCGGCCGAGATATGACAATGGCAACCCCGCCGAAGGCATTGTCCTCGTCGACGCGACCTCGGCAGCCGGAGGTATCCGCGTCGATGTTGGCCAAACCGACACCTACTACTTTGCTCCCCAGAAGTGCTTTGGCTCTGACGGTGGCCTGTGGATCGCCATCATGTCGCCAAAGGCACTTGAACGCAGCGCTGCAATTGGTGCCTCGGGACGCTACATTCCCCCATTTCTTGACCTCAACATTGCCATCGAGAACTCGAAGCTCAATCAGACCTACAACACCCCAGCACTTGCCACGCTGATGTTGCTCGCGGAACAGGTCGAGTGGTTCAACACAAATGGTGGCCTTGAATGGTCAGCCTCACGCTCAGACGCGTCGGCAAAGATCCTCTATGAATGGGCCGAGGCATCAGCGGTCGCAGATCCTTTCGTACGCGAACCATCACAGCGCAGCACCGTCGTCGGCACGATCGACTTCGTCGAGGGAATCGATGCTGCGGCGATCGCAAAGGTGCTTCGTGCGAATGGCATCGTCGACACCGAGCCCTACCGCAAGCTCGGACGCAACCAGCTGCGCATCTCGATGTTCCCGGGCATTGACAGCGAGGACGTTGAAAAACTGACCGGCTGCATCGACTACGTCGTCCAGAACCTCTCCTAGCAAGAGCAGTCCTCAGCGGTTGTTTCAGCGATCAGGCGCGCCGGTAGTTGGCCTCGCCGCGATGGCGCAGCTTGACCTTGTACATCGTCTCGTCTCTCTTTCTCAAAAGACCGGTCGACAAAAACCATTACCCGGCGAGACTGAGACGCCCTGCTAAAACCACTTTGACCGATTAGGACTCAAGACCGCCGGAGATGTCCTCGAGGCGCTCTTTACCACGGGTGATGAAAGGCATCATCGCGCGCAACTCTGCGCCGATCTTCTCGATCGGATGCTCACGCCCCTTCTCCTGAAGCGCGCGGTAGTTCGGGAGCCCTGCCTTGTTCTCAGCAATCCATTCCTCGGCAAAGCGGCCGTCCTGGATCTCGTCGAGCACCTTGCGCATCTCTGAGCGCACTGCATCATTGACGATACGTGGTCCACGCGTGAGATCTCCGTACTCTGCAGTGCTCGAGATCGAAAAACGCATTCCCGCGATGCCCTGTTCGTACATCAGGTCAACGATCAGCTTGACCTCGTGCAGACACTCGAAATATGCCGACTCGGGCTGATATCCCGCAGCGACGAGGGTTTCGAACCCGGCGATAATCAAAGAGGTCAGACCGCCGCAGAGAACGACCTGCTCGCCAAAGAGATCCGTCTCGGTCTCTTCGGTGAAGGTCGTCTCGAGCACACCCGCACGCGTGCCACCGTTCGCATCCGCGTAGGCAAGCGCTATCGCCTTTGCACTACCGGTCGCATCATTCTCGACGGCGATAAGCGATGGCACGCCTCCACCTTCGACATAGGTTCTGCGAACGAGGTGCCCAGGTCCTTTTGGTGCGACCATTGCGACATCGACACTCTTGGGGGGAACGATTGTCTTGTAACGGATGTTGAATCCGTGCGCGAAGAGCAGTGCATCGCCATCGTTAAGGTTCGGTGCGATGTCGCGCTCATAGACACCTGCCTGATCAGTGTCAGGAAGCAAGAGCATGATGATGTCCGCCTCCTTTGCCGCATCGGCGATGTCGAGCACGCGAAGTCCGGCGGCCTCTGCCTTTGAACGAGAGCTCGATCCGTGACGCAACCCGACGCGCACATCGATGCCCGAATCACGCAGGTTCAACGCGTGGGCGTGTCCCTGGGATCCATATCCGATGATCGCAACCTTGCGGTTCGCGATGTAGGACCGATCGGCGTCCTTCTCATAATAAAGCGTTGGCATGAATAGCTCCTTCGTTTGTTTCGTATGCAATGACCCCTGTGATCACATGTGATCACAGGGGGAGAAATCTGAAGACCCCAGCAGCCGCCTAACTCGTTCCGCCGAGTTTCCGAAGCGCAACAGCTCCCGTTCGCTGAAGCTCAGAGATCTGGTACGACCTTAGCTTTTGTTCAAAGTCATCGAGCGCAGCTGGCTCGGCGACGAGTCGAAGCATGGTCTTGGTGTCAGTCTTTTCCACGACAACCGCCCCGGAATGCTCAACAAGCTCGCTCAGCCCGGCGTCGACCGCGATACCTGCGTCGACCGTGACCAACAACAGCTCCGCGGTCTTTGCGTGCTCAGGATCAAGCTCGCTGATCTCGACCACGTTGACAAGCTTGTCGAGCTGGTCGATGACCTGCTGCAAGAGATTCGATTCGATGTCAACCACGATCGAGATCCGCGAGAACTTCTCGTCATCGGTCGGAGCGACCGCAAGAGAGATGATGTTGTATCCTCGCCGCGAGAAAAGACCTGCAACTCTCAGAAGCACTCCTGCCTTGTTTTCGACACGCGCGGTAACGAGATGATGCCGGGTCTGGGTAGCAGTAGTCATCGTGGTTGATCCGCCTGACTTGGGTGCACAAGGATTTCGTCATTCGAGGCCCCTGAAGGAACCATCGGGAAGACCTGCTCCATTGAATCGGTGCGAAAGTCGATCACAACAGGTCGATCATTGATCGCATTGGCGCGCTCGATCGCTGCCCCGACGTCTTTGGGATCGATAACGCGAATACCGACGCATCCCATCGCCTCGGCCCACTTGACATAGTCAGGTAGGTCGGCTGAGAGATAGACCTCGGAATAGCGCTGCTCATAGAACATGTGCTGCCACTGACGGACCATGCCGAGATAGGCATTGTTCAAGATCGCTATCTTGACGGGAATTCGCTCAGCGCTCGCCGTGACGAGTTCCTGGGCGGTCATCTGGAAACACCCGTCCCCGTCGACAGCCCAGACCATCTTCTCGGGATGGCCGACTTTCGCGCCAAGGGCTGCGGGCACAGCAAAGCCCATCGTGCCAAGCCCTCCTGAATTCACCCAGCTGCGCGGCTCTTCAAATCCCCAATGCTGGGCTGCCCACATCTGATGTTGGCCAACTCCTGCAACAAGAATCGTGTCTTTTGGAGTTAGGCGTCGAAGCTCTTCAACGACAAACTGTGGCTTGATCCTGCCGATCTCACCAGGCGCAGACTCACCAGCACCGTCATAGGTGTAGGGAAAGCGCACCTTCCAGTCCTGACATCGCGACAGCCATGCGCCGATCCGGTCGGAGCTCGGTGCGAGCGACGCGAGTTCAAGCTGGGTATTCATTGCCGCGATCGCCAGGCGACAGTCTGCAGCTATTGGCACTTCGGCGCGGCGCACCTTCCCGAGCTCGGCGCGGTCGATATCGATGTGAATAACCTTTGCGCCTTTCGCAAAGTCCTCGATCCGCCCGGTCACGCGGTCATCAAAGCGTGCGCCGAGAGAGACCAGGAGATCTGAATTCTGAAGTGCCGTCACGGCGGCAAAGTTGCCGTGCATCCCGGGCATCCCAAGATGCAGCGCATGCGAATCGGGAAAGGCGCCTCTCGCCATCAGTGTCGTGACCACCGGGATTCCGGTGAGCTCGACAAATCGCGCGAGTTCGCCTGCGGCGTTTGCCTTCAAGACGCCTCCACCGACATAGAGCACCGGCCTCTCCGCCTCACCTATCAGCGCGAGTGCAGCAGCCACCTCGTCCTGCGTTGGCTCTCCAGCGACGTGATAGCCAGGAAGATCGAGATGGGTCGGCTCTTCGTAGTCGATCGTGGACTGGGCAACGTCTTTTGGAAAGTCGATCAACACCGGACCGGGACGACCAGACGTTGCAACATAAAAGGCCTCGGCGACGACCCTTGCGATGTCATTCGCATCGGTGATCAACCAGTTGTGCTTGGTGACTGAGGCGGTGATTCCCGTCGTGTCGACCTCCTGGAAGGCATCGGTGCCAATCGAGGTGGTCGCCACCTGGCCGGTGATGACCACGATCGGGACTGAATCCATGTACGCATCGGCAAGCGCGGTGACGATATTCGTCGCCCCCGGCCCGCTCGTCACCATCGCCACCCCCGGACGACCGGTGACCTGGGCGTAGCCCTCGGCTGCATGACCTGCACCCTGTTCATGACGGACGAGGATGTGGCGGATCGAAGAGTCGATGATCGGGTCATAGACCGGGAGAATCGCACCGCCGGGCAGACCAAATACGACCTCAACGCCCTCGCGTTCGAGACTCTTGATCAATGCCTGTGCTCCGGTGAGTTTCAT
>DATLTI010000250.1:0-7842 GCA_035533675.1 Acidimicrobiales bacterium
CCGATGCCGTGGAGTCACTCTGGCGAAGGCTGGACGCGGCAATGCCTCCTCATTAGTGGGGGCCGCCCGGCCAACTCGGTTCTGATTCTGAATCCCGCTTCATCCCGGGAGTCCAGTCAGAGCCAGTCCTAACTTGTTCTCTCCAGCATGATCAACAACCTTCTACAATCGATCCCGGGATTAAAAGGCCAATGCGGACCATCATTCTTCATTCATTAGATTCAGAGAACCCCATATTCATAGGGTTTTGCGTTCAGTGCGTTCAGTGCGTTCCGTGGCTATCGAGAAATGTTAGGGATGAAATTAGGGATTTTTGCCACGACTCGCTGGGCAATTACAACCACTCAAATGGGCCGCCTTGGAGGTCATTTGTCCTCCAGGAAAATCGGCACGATTCTGTGCCTTTGTTTTGTCCACGTCGGGCAAAGGGTCAAATGGCACGATCAATTCTTCCCAAATTGGACAAACTGATTGTCACCCGCCACCACTAAGGGACCACCTGCTAGAAATTGAGCCGTCGAGCAATTTCTGGCGACACAATCAGAATTTGCGTTGCCGCTCCTAGATTGAGGGTACAACCGATGACAAAGCATCCAGGTGTCGAATCCATGGTGACTGACTCGTTCTGAAAATCTAGAAGCCTTCGGTATTTGCCTTAACTTGGTATTCAACGGGCGCTGCGGCTAGTTCAAGCATTACTCGCGCACGTTCATATAATTCATCAAATGTAACAATCTCAGGATCCCTGAGACTTCGCCGGAACCGTTCAAAGCTCTCAAACTTTGAACGGTTCAGCTGCCCATCAACAAGGAACTGGGATAGCGAACCCACGACCAGTAGTGATCTAGGGCGGCACACGGAAATGTCCGCGATGATTACCCCATCCTCGTCAGCTAACTCCAGGTGCGAGGCGAATTGTTGTTGCGCCGCATCAATCGTGCTCTGACATTGCGCGACACCGCCTACAACCTCATTGCCAATGCTCCAATAATCGGAACGATAGGGGGCATTCGCGAGCAGTGCAGTGTTGTGATGTTTGATTTCGGCGATGACCATGGCGCTAACGGCCCCTGCTGTTCGGAGCACCGCGTCCGCGCGTCGCCCTCCGGCGGCCAACGAATGTCCGCGAATAGTTTGTTCTAATCGTCTCGGGTCGAAGGAATGAAGAAACTGTGGCGTGAGAGTGCCACCAATTATCCAAGGGTTTTCCTCCATGAAGGATTGCCATGCTCGTTCGGGGCCGCCAGCTTCATTTTGTGCAACTTCAAAAGCCTCGGGATCGTGCAGAAGCGAATCAAACTGTCCAAGTACGTTTCGGCGTCGGGCCAGGGCGACGACGTCGGGCGCCGAGATCTCGGATTCAATGATTAATTTGAGAACATCCGGGTGCGCCCGAGCGTAATTCATCACTTCAGATCCGCCTTCCAAGACCTGACTAGCCAATTCGCGAGTGAACCGAACTCCGTCGCCGTCATCTCCAAGAATGAGGCCTCTGTCCCTTAAGAGATCGAAGAAGGCAATCAACTGCGCTACCTCCTCCCCGCGAAGGGTAAACGATTCTCTTGCAATCTGTCGTTGCTCGCGGAATCGTTGAAATGCAATCTGAATGACTCGCCGGGAATCTTCGAAGAAGAGCACTTTCAATTGTTGTCTGGTAGGTGTTTCTCGGACCACCAGTTCCCAACCGTCTTCGGATGCGAATTCCGTGTCAATATCGCCTTCAAAAACGCTGTACGCAAAGCGGCTCGCCGTTCCGGCAAGCTGCTTATCGTTGTCAAATCCTAAGAAAGGAAATCTTCGGGAAACCGCAATTCGACCCAGTGGTCGACGGTAGGCAAAATATGCGTCGTGTTCATCCTGAATGTCGGACATGGGAACCTCAATTCGGAGATCGAGCAGGCTTGAAGGAGATTATCAATCGGATTGACTGGCGTTCAGCGAGCACCGTTGGAGTTGGACCTACGAACACGGTCCGGTGCAAGGAGTCACAAAGAACTGGAGACGCACCAGTTCAGTCGACATGTGGTACTCCTGTCGCTCCAGTTGACAGATTTCTAACAAGAGTGAGCATTCTGTCTTTGGATTAACAGAGGTCCCCGTAGTCGAAGCGCGTTGGTCTCGCCGCGCGGTCCTTTGTTTCAAGGAATCGTGTTGTCTCGTCACGGTCTGGCCTCATGGTGTTGGACAAATATGAGGCCCAAGATTGAGGCCTAGCTCTCTCATCGACTCAGTTCGTTCGGTCAGCCGAACGGTGGTAGAGCTCATCGGCGTAGATCCCTTATCGAGACAATGTCGCGGCGAGATGATGAACTGCGAGTTCTTTGCTCGAAAGCACATTCTCTGCAAGGTCGACGACGTGCGCGTGGTGAGTGAATAATAGAACCTGGGACGTCGACGAGATGTTCGCGAAACATCGCAACGCCGCCGCCGAATGCTCTTCGTCTAAGTTCACGAGAATGTCATCAAGCACTATTGGCATCGGGCCGGTGCGTTCGACAGCTGCCTCGAGCGCCGCAAGACGAAGCGATAGGTATAGGGCGTCGCGAGTGCCGGACGATAGTTCATGAATCTGCCACTCCTCTCCACCTGAGGTGACGGCGCTCAAGAGCGTTGCCTTTTTGGAATCCTCAATAACTCCTGCCCTTGTGTATGCTCCGTCGGTCAGCATGGCGAGGTGTGTGCTCGCCCGCTCGATTATCGGATCCTGGTGGGCCTCGGCGTATCGGCGGACCGCTTCGTTCGCGAGGTACCTGGCCAAGATAAGGCGGACAAAACGCGCTGAACCTTCTTCCGCCTTTCCCAGTTCAAATTGGACGTCTGCCGAGCGCAAAGCTGCTTTGTCGGAACCATCCATCTCTCGGAGTTGTCGGTCAAGCTCGCGCTCTTCAATTTCGGCGTCTCCTTCAACCTCGGTGAGGTCGTTTCGCCTCTCCTGGGATCGGGTAATGTCAGCATCGATCTGGGAGAAGTCCATCCCATTGGCGTCGGCTTCGAGCAAGTCGATGGGCATGCCTCCACCTTGCTGAGCCAGCAATCCTTCGCGCTCGGCAATCTCCTCGTCGAGTTGTGCAATGCGATTCGCTCGCTCTGCAAGCCCCCCGAGGGCGTCAAGGTCGGTGAGACCTTGCTCCTTCCCGAGGAGCTGAAGCTCCTGTTCAATTCCCGAGAGAGTTGCGTCAGCTTTATCCACTTCGGACATCGCTAGAGATTCACTCGCCAATAGGGGGTCCCGGGCTGCATTTACCTCACGGGCAACTTTGACCCTCTGGACCATGCTCCTCGCCGTTGCAGCGTAATCATCAATTGCGGGCCCAGCGATTGCTTCGACCAGTCTTTTGGTCTCTGACTCGAACCTCACCGAGCGACCGTCGATTCCGGCGATGCGCCCGTAGCGCTCAGCACGAAGCGATAGACGCTGATCAAGGTCTTCGAGTTGCCCTAAAAGTACTCCCGCTTCGATGGGTGATGCGACTCTTGCACCATACGGAGAGCTCAGTGACTGGAAGAGTTTCGCCGCTGTTCGTTCCGATCCCTCGGCTTCGTCAGCAGCCTTCATTTGTTTCGGTAGCCTCCGAAGGAGCGTCCCCTTAGCGCTCTCCAGAGATTTGCGCTCGGACTCCCTCAGGTCGACAGCATCAAGAAACACTCTTGTCAAGTCGAGCACGGAGGCGAGGTCGCGACCAACTGGTCCAGAGCTGGTTCCACAATTGGAGAGGAGACGAACGATCCGTCCGCGTGCGTCGCGAACCTCGTGGAATGCCTCTCGGTGTGTCAGTTTCGCCTCGGTCCAGGTGGCGTAGCGTTTCTTGAGATCTGCGACGTTTCGAGACCACGAGCGAAGTGACGTGTGAGTGGTTGGCAGCGACTGCCCCGTCCAGTTGGCCGTCCATTCTTGGTACGCAGCGGATGCCTTCTCGCGGGACTCCTCCGAATCTAGAAGCGAGGCGGCGCGATCGCTGCGCTCACGTTCCAGTTGGGCCAGGAGGTTGTTTCTTGTCGAGGTGCGATCGGCGTCCCTCCAAAGCCGATCAACCGTTTCATCGGCATCTTCTGTTGAGCGCTCAAACGCAACTGCCAGCGACGGTTGGTCGACGTACTCTTCCGTCACCGCGACCTTTTCGTCCCCGAGCCAAGAGGCCTTAACGACTTCCCATAGGTTGTGTCGTCGGTCACGGCGACCGGTCAGATCCTCTTCCGTTGGGAGGTCACTCTCGAGGGCTAGTGAGGAGAGTTGCTTGTCCAGATCTGCGATGCGGGCGTCGCCATTGGTCACGCGGTGATCGTCAGCGGTTGCGTTGCTCAAGTAGCCTTCGATCTCTTCAAGGATGGATTCAACCTCGGCTTCGGTTGGGAGTGATCTAGACAGGAAGCTTGCAATTCCATCCTCGGTGAGACCGATCTCTCTGGCGGCCTCAAAAAGTTCGGCGCGAGTCTTTGCGTCATGAGTCTGGGCGGTCGTGAGGACCGCGTCGAGGTCACCCCGACGAGAGACTACGTTGAACATGCTCCGCAGTGGCTTTACGTCTGTCGAAGCCGGGAGATCATCGAGAGATGCGGTGACGTCCGCAAACTCGGTTTCAGTGGTGGAGATTGCAGCTCGTGTCTGAGAGAGTTTTGACTCTTTGTTCGTCCAATCATCGCGCGCGGAAGCGAGGGCTTTCCGATTCCCCACGATCGGCAACGCTGCGTCGAGGTCCGAAATAAGGGGTGAGCCCCCAACGATCGTCTTGAGCACCTCCAGCGCTTCGTGCTCAGCCTGCAAACGTCCCTGCTCCAGTCCAGAACGATCAGAGATTCCCTGTGCGTATGCCTTTATCTCTTCAGCAAGAGAATCAACATCCTCAGCAATCTCAAGTCCTTCTGGATCGGACAACAGTTCCGCGAGCTTGTTGGTCGCAGACTCGCCCCGACGGGTAGCCTCGGACCGTTCGCGCGTGGCATCGCTGCGTGCGGCCAGGGCCGCCTCTACGCGTGCGGCCCACGCTGCTGGCGGCACCGGTCCAACTTTCAGGATCTCGTCTCGCTCGCCGATTCTCTGGGTTCGTTCTCGAAGTTGGGGCAGGACTCCGCGGAGGGTCGTAAGACGCTCGATCTGCTGGTCTAGAACAATTCGCTCGTTGGCGAGACTTCGCCGTCTTGCGACGACTTTGTCGTGATCTCGTCGTATCGTGTCGTAACGACTTGGCCGAACGGACAGCGTGGTCGTTTCCTTCCTAGCTGCCTCCGCGGCCTTTAGGGCACCGTTCACGACCAACTTTTGGGCGCGTGGCGCAAAGAGCTTGTCCGCTTCGGACTGGAGACCGTCCAGGACCGTGCTGAACTCACGAATGCCGAGCCCAGACGCAAAGAGCGCTTCGCCCAGTGCGCCGCCCGTCGAGAGCAGCGCAGACGTTCCTTCGAGGAGCTCCCTCCACCCGAGGGTGTAAATGCGGTCGAAATCTGCGTGGCCGACACCCTGGAGATACGCGGACCATTCGCCGGGGCTGATCGGAAGTTGCGACACCGAGTCGATTAGATCGTCACGGTCCCTCTTGTATCGGATAACGTCGAGCACCTTGCCCTCCTTGTCGACGATGCGCGCACCCACTTGGAGCCGGTTGAGCGGATGGATGAACGCGTAGGAAGACGATCGACCAAAGCCAAAGAGGAGGTTCGACACCGCCGCTCTCGCAGTCGACTTGCCAGCCGCGTTCGGGCCGTGGATTATGTGGAGCGCATTTTTCGAGAGGTTGAGGCTCTCGTTCGTAAAGATTCCGAACGCTGTGAGATCGAGACGATCAATTCGCATCGATGCGCTCCTCGCCACCCAGCAGTGCGGCAAGTAATTCAGCTGCATTGCCGAGCGCCTCGCCGAGGTCCTCGTTGTTCAGGGAATCGCTCATTTCCGGTCCCGCAGCTCTCAGCTGGTTTCGAAGGCTTGAAAGTTCTGGTAGCAGTGGGTTGTCGGCTCTGGCGAGCGACGGAACGTCGCTCTGGAGATCTGCGAGGACCCGTCCAATCTCACCGGCGACTCCGTCGCCCGTGAATTGAAGACTGCCCCGCACTGGCTTTGTCGAGACGACAACCTTCTCAATCCAGATCTCTGCTCCGCCAAGGTTGTTCGCGAGCGTTCTGACTTCGGCGGTGAGGTGTTCCGACTGGCTTCGTAGTACTCGGTTTGCTGGGGACGAGCCAGCAAACTGAACACGAATCGCGTAGATCTCGGCATCTGTTGTGATGACCTTCGACAATTCGTCCCGACAGCGATCGAGGCAGTCGTCGAGGTTCTTCGCCTCCGAAACATTGACGTTGACGCGCTCCCACCTGACGAGATTGTTCAATAAGCGTTCGACTCGGGGGTGCCGATCCTCGAAGGTGACGAGGCACGCACCTTTGGCACCGGTTTCTCGAGCATTTCGGCCCTGGAGATTCCCCGGGAACACAGCGAGCGGCTCTTCGCAGATCACCGTGTAGCCATGTACGTGACCGAGCGCCCAATAGTCGTAGTTCTTCGCTCGAAGGCCGTCGAGAGTGCACGGTGCGTACGGTTCGTGCCCGATGCTTCCATCAAAACAAGTGTGAAGCATGCCGATGTTCACGAGTCCAGGGTCAGCGTTCGGATAGCCCAAGGACAAATCCTCGAAGATTGCCCTATCGGCGTAACTTTGCCCATGCACTGCAATCCCGGTATCGCCCACTACCCACGTCTCGGGTTTGCTCGCGGAGAGTAAGACGGTCTTAGGTGGTAAACGCAACTGTTTCGTGACGACGCTCTCGGCATCGTGATTCCCGAGAACGATGGCGACGGGGATTCCGGTATCGTTCAGTTCCGCCAGCTGACTGACTACGAAAATTCCAGTGTTGTAGTCTCGCCAATTCCCGTCGTAGAGGTCGCCAGCAATAACGACGAGATGGACTTCGTGTTCTATCGCATCGGCGACGATCGACCGAAGAGCGGAGCGGGTGGCGCTCCGGATCGCGTCAACCGGGGAATCCTCGTATGGGACCAAACCTCGCATCGGGCTGTCGACATGCAGGTCGGCGACATGCAATATTCGGAGCTCGTCCAATCCGGGACCATCCTTTCCAGTGCTCACGTAATTGTGTCACTTGGGAATAGTGGACGCACAACCATTAGGTATTTGTCTATGTCTCCTGAAAGTGGACAGATGACCTGGCTCGAGAATCGGATGTAACGTCGCTGGAATTGGGAATAATTGTCGTGCGTTGCAAGAGGTGGGGAATCGACGGCAAATGCGATCGTCAACGGTGAGTTTTTCCTACCTCTTGGAACACATCGCACCTGGCGGTGATTAGCTTACGAAGGTTTTCTCGAAAACCAGTGTTTCCAAAATGTTGTCAGCGGATGTCCAGGGGATAGAGCAGCGTCTTCCTAAACCAATTCTAGGTGACTGAATGCATCACTGTAAACCCGGGAAAACTCTTTAAATTGCCAAGAGGTACGGCTTTTCCATGGTCTCTTGCATCGCCGGTCGCACCCTACGATTCACGACTATTCGTCGCCAATGTTGTGCTGAGGTTGTGCTGGGCGCTAATCGTGTTTCTAGTTTCGTGCTGGTTTAGATGGATAGTGTTCGTGCGTGACGGAAACCTCGTTGGCAAACCATGGTTGAGCACCAAGGCGGTACTCCCGAATTGTTACGAGCGTCGAAGAGGGGCAGTTACCTCGAGAGGCGTCAACGACCGCGTAGCGCTCTAAAGCGCTCCCATCGGAATTCGTCCTCGTAGTGTCTCCTTGAAAGGGTGGCGGATACTGGTGAGCGTCGAAAAATTGCGTCGCGCCAAATCCAAGCGTCAAACGGGCGCTAATGGGCGAACTATTCCTGACCTCTTGCATGCCAT
>DATLTI010000251.1:0-4592 GCA_035533675.1 Acidimicrobiales bacterium
CGGATCACGATCGTTCGTGAACGTGTTAAGAGACTTGCGGCAAATTAGCGATCACGCGCTAAGATCGAACCGAATTCGGTAGGCCATCGGTTTCGGTTTGGGACCAGGAGACCGCGAGTTCGAATCTCGCCCGCCCGACCAACACGTTTCTGAGCGCCGAAAACGGCCGATTTCGATCTTGTTTCGGCCTGTTGGGAAGGTAATGGGCGCGGGGTTGGAACGCCTGTGGAAAACCCCTGGAACCTGCCGAGGGAAGAGACTTGGGGCATTGCCTACCAGTCTCATGGTGGGGAAATATGCACAGGGTGAATCAGGACCTGATCGTCGGCCGGAGGCGACCCACCTTCGGCACCCTTCGCGCGGTGTGCGACGCACTAGCGATTTCGCTTTCTGGGGCGATCGAGTTCACCCCGGACTGAGTCAAGGCGGGGAATCCGGAACGCTTGTGCAGCGCAAGGCTTCGCAATTTGCGAAGTTATGGTGTATTATGGGCTTCGCGATATGCGAAGCGTTGACCCGGAATGAGGATAATCAGCCGTCGGGCGCTCCGAGAGTTTTGGCAGACGCATGCCGAGGCGGAGAGGCCGCTGGCTGGTTGGTACAAGGTGGTGAAGTCTGCGACGTGGACTGCTTTTCAGGAGGTACGAGGTACGTTCCCGTCCGCCGACCAGGTAGGTCGATTGGTGGTCTTCAACGTGAGCAGCTATCGCTTGATCACGCGGGTTTGGTACGAGAAAGGAACGGTGTTCATCCGGAAGGTGCTGACCCATCAGGAGTACGACCGTGATAGATGGAAAGATGACCCCTGGTTCTGACGACGAATACGCGCGCTTGACCGCGGAGCTTCCACCGCGTCCGATCCGGACGGCGGATGACGCTCGCGTCATCGAAGCACGCATCGCTGAGCTCGTCAGCCTGCAGTCCCTTTCTGACGCTCAGAGGGACTATCTGGACGTACTGAGCGATCAGTTCACCGACTGGGAGGAGGCGACAGAGGAAATTCCAGACGTGGCGGGGGTCGAGCTGGTCCGCTTCCTGTTGGAGGAGCAGGGACTCAGGCAGAAGGACCTGGTCTCGATTTTCGGTACCGAGTCGATTGCTTCGGAGGTCCTTTCGGGCCGGCGAGAGTTGCAGCGAAAGCACATTGGGGCTCTGTCCAGCTTCTTCAATGTGTCGCCGAGTGCATTCTTCCCACGCAGCAGTATCGAGCCGAGTTCATCTCCTACCAGCCCTCGAGGTGCCAACTTCGAGTCGAAGAGGCAACGTGTCCGCGTGGAGACCGAGGGTCGAAGGGTGTCGATTTTGGTCGATGCATGGGCAACAGCTGCAGTTGACTACGCACGCACGGTGATCACGATGGATGTCGCTCTAGTAGACGCAAATTTGTCGGCGAGCGAGAAGGTGAAGACTGCGAAGCGCGAAAACGCAGTTCTGTACACCTTCCGGACGGCCACTGCGTCTCTTCTGCGACTGACTGAGATCGGACAAATGGTGCTCCTTGCCAGCAAGGAATTCGGAGCGTCGACTCAGACGAGGCTGTTCGAAAAGGTGTCACTCGTCTTACTGGGTCAAAACCAGTCAGCAGGTCTTCCATCGCATGAGCGGATTCTTGTCGATCGGTATCGCATTGATCTGGTGCGATTCAACACTGGAAGCATCGTCCACACGGAGACCATCCCATTAGCGCTGGAGACTTCATGATCAGGAAGGCTCGGGCTCTAGTCGGATACATACCTCGCGATAACGCCCTCCAGGTAATACAGGGTGGCGTGATTCAGCCCGGTTCGGACCAGTCGAGCGCGCTTCAGGTGTGGGAGCAGGCCCGCTCAAAAGTAGCCGCCCGTCCTGTGGTCCAATTTGCGGATCCAACTCTTGAGCTGCCGGCGGCCTATGCGCAGAGGGCAGCGGAATTCATGCAACGGCCGGATGTCCAACAGAACTTCGCGCCACACGATTGGTCTGTCATAGCGCTTGACCTGTCCGTGCCGATCCTTACCTATCAAACCCTCGTTCATAGCGAGGATGCTGTTCAACGTGTCAGCGCAGTCGACATTGCGGACCCAGATGCAGTGTTCGATGCTTGCCTACCGCAATCAGAGAAGGTGGAGCTACCCGGCGGTTTTGATCCTTCCCAGAACGCATTCACCATCTCCTCGCTGAACCCCAATCTCCGGATCGCCAGTTTCGAGGTTGTCGAGACTCCGGTATTGCAGGGTCTCACTAAACGAATCGTTGGCTTCAGCATGTCGCTCGGCAGCAGTCATATTCAGATCACCGAATACCGGGGGAGATGGATGATTCGAGATGGTTACCATCGCCTTTTTGGCCTAATGGCTCGTGGGGCGAAGATGGTGCCATGCGTCTTGATCAGGGCACGAAGCTTTGAAGAGACTGGGGCGGGGCGACGTGGTTTTTTTGGATTTGAACTCCTTTATTCGGATCGTCCGCCTTTGCTGTCAGATTTTCATGATGACAATTACTCCGTCGAGGTCACGACCCCGGCCGTCCGCAAGGTTGTCCGCATTCGCGCCGAGGAGTTTGTGGTTCCCGTTTAGGGCTGGATGTCCCGATAGGGCGGGCTAAATGGTCTCGACGAAAATCGCGGTCCGGCCGCGAGATCGAGTCGAATTCGCCCGGAATCGAAGCCAACTTGGAAAGCGATCGGAGCTCGATCTGCTCAGTTGGTCGAGACCTAGAATCGCTAATGTGCCATGAGATCCGTTTCCGCCTCGATGATCCAGTGGTCGGCCTTCGTCGTTGGGGTTCTCTTCGCCGGGCTGCTCTGGGCAGTTGACGTCCAGGCGTACTTGTCGTCGTTAGGAGCAGACAAGATCATCTGGTTTCCAATCGCCGTTCTGTGGATTGAAATTGGGATCATCATCGCCGCATTGACTCGGCGTTACGTCGCGGGCCTTCCTGCCGTGGGTCTAAGCCCAATTGTCTTGGCGTGGGGAGCCGCCGCCATCAACTTGACGTTCGCGTGGACGCTGTGGCCCGCGTTCATCTTCGCGTGATGACGAGGCGGCTCTCGCGGCGATTTCCTGGAATTGCCATCCCAGTGTTCGCCCTCATTGCAGGAGGCGTCGCATTGACGGTTCCGGTTGTATCTGATGTCTACTTTCCAGGGCCCCCATACGCCGAGGGAGCACTTTCGTGGTCGCACCCCGATCCACGCACAGGTACGAATCCGTCGCTGGGCGAGATGCAATGGACTGCCGACGAGCTGAATCGGGTGCATCAGGGCCATGAGTGGGGACCGATCACCTACGTGCCGGCCGATGTGGCGTCCACGCGACCCGACATGGTGTCGGTCAACCCGATCGATCAGTACACATGGGGCGCCGCGGCGTACTCGGTTCGGACCAACCGCTGCTATCTCATCCTGACTGCTCATGATCTATCGAATCCGCAGTACGGCAATACCTTCTACGGGCGATTGGCTCAAGGCGCGCCTTGCGTGGGTTTGGCTGCAACACGACAAACGGTTACGTCGCCAACTCAACCACCGGAGTAAGACCCAGGCATGAGCCAAGGGACAACGACGCCGAGGCCGGTCTGAGTTAAATGGTCTCTGCTGAAATCGGCCGGCGGCGGTAAGATCAGCTCGCATTCGCCAGGGATCGAAGACCACTTGGTAATTGTTCGGTCAGCGTGATCCGACTTTAATGACGTCGACTTTAGTAGGCTCCTACGGGTGTCCGATGAGGTCGCCAGCCCGATGGCGGTCGTCTTGTTCAGCCTCTTGCGGTCGGCCTTCAGGAGTGCTTTCCCGTAGGTGGTCACCGCGTCATTCACCGTGTGCCAGTCGCAATCCGGCTCCTGCGCCACCTCTAAGACCGTCTGGTGCTGCTCCCAATTCCGATCGGTATCGCTATGTTCGTGTTCACCGCGAGCTACACGGGAGTGCTCGTCCGCAGCGCAGTCGGCATCGCGGGGTCCATGGGGCATGTGCTTGGTCTGCGAGTGACACCCCTAGCGTGTCCTGCGAAATAGGATGCCTACGACATGCTATGCAGTGGTGGGCTGGTCGATGTCTGCATAATATGTCGCCCATGTCATACTTTGCAGCATGGCGGTGCCAATGCAGCGAATACGTGACCTGGCTGAGAGCCAGTGGGGCCTCCTTACCATCCGCCAGGCGACGCGGGCTGGTGTAGGTTGGCGGTCGATAGCGCGACTGGCCGATGCCGGCCTGCTTGAACGAGTTGCTCACGGGGTGTACCGAGTTCGGGGATCTGCTGAACCGGACTACCTCGGTCTTCGCAGCGCATGGCTTCAGCTCGACCCCGATCGTCCGGCCTGGGAGAGGCTCGACGACCCGGACGTCGCGGTCGTGTCCCACACTTCTGCGGCGGCCCTATACGGAGTCGGAGATCTGCGTGCAGACGTGCATGAGTTCACAATTCCTCATCGCCGCCAGACACGCCGATCTGATGTTCGGCTCCATCGCAGTCGTGTCCCAGAAAACCGCCGAATCCTTCTGCACGGGCTACCCACGACGCGAGCTGGCTGGATGGTCGGCGATCTCCTCGCTGACAACATCGATCCGGACGGCGTTGCCCAGATCGCGGTCGAAGTCATCGATCAGGTGT
>DATLTI010000252.1:0-5595 GCA_035533675.1 Acidimicrobiales bacterium
GAATGACCTGAGGAGCGCAGGACTCCTGGCTAACAGCTGGTAACGCAGCATGGTTGCTGCTTGATATGACGAATAGCAATCTCCGTGCGCTCAGAAAGTTAGGCCAACGACTCAAATCGTATTAATTACGCATAAGGTCTAGTGGATATTCACGAATGGATAGACGTCCACGGTTAGGGTCGCCTGATAGGTTTGACCTTCTATCTCTTCCCCTATCCGAATCTGGTAGGTCCCAGGCGGAGCTGAGCTCGTTCTCACGGCGAAGGAAAAGTAGGCGGGCATGTCTGGGGATAGGACCATAGTTGCGTTCAGCGGTGTCACGGTCAAGAAGAAGGGCATCGAGTCATCAGAGGAGTTGAGCATGCCATCCACGGAGAAGGCGACGCTGATAGAGGAGTTGGACCCAACAGATGGGTCGTAGACCGCTCCCTGGACCAAAGCCTGTGTGCCGCTCGGGTCGGATTGGGTCACGGTCAGTAGGCCCAACGGACCTATCGAATTCATGACGGCCATTTGTTGAAAGGGGTCCAACTCGATCTTCAGAGAACCCAGGGGCGAGGTGCCGTTTGTCGCCTGCAGGATCACGGTCGATGAGCCGCCGTTCGGCGCCTCTACCGCGCCAGCGAGAACGATTTGGGCGACCGTCCCGTTTGGTGTCGCCTCCACCACCTGAGGATCAAAGTGCAACCAAACGCCGGTTGGAACATCGACCGCCGACAGGCACACCTTGATAGGGAATGCGGAGGTGACTGTGAGAGGAACCTTCTCCGTCGCGGGAAAAGTCGTAGAGCCCCCTTCGTAGGAGAAATTGATGATCTTCGTGATGGGCTCACCCAGCGAAAGGGAGACGTTCTCGCTGCCCGCGCAACCGGGAGCCTCGCTCGTCCCTGGTTCGAGACTGGCACTTGAGATGACAGTCTGGTAGGTGAAAGTAGATGCGCTGGTGGAGGAGGTTTCATTGCGTGTCAATCTGCTAGTGGCAACGTAGCCGACCGCAAGGCCAGCCACGATAAGGACGATTACGACCCCTGTGACAGCCTCCTTCCTCATCTCGCTCCCGAGAAGTGAGTTACTTGCGGTTCCTCAAAACGCCTTCGGTACATTGGCTAAGCGGCCGCTAGGGTACAATAAGATGTGGGCAATCGCCGCACATAGGGGTTCATTGCGCCTCCGCCGGCGGCATCTCTCTCGCGGGTTTCTGATCAGACTCGTTCAGGGAAATGCGATTGTAATGTAAATTGCGATTGCGATGAAGAATGCTGGAAGCCAAGCAAATCTGAAGCCACTAAGGAATAAGAGCAGCCTCCGATGAGCCAAGAGCCTGCCAGAGAGTCTCCGCTTGAACGGGAACAACGCGAGCGGCAAGAAACCTACGTAGAAGATGGTCAGCAACCACGGTATCGCGTACGCTAGGAGCGCGTCCATAGCCGACCTAGTGAGAAGAAACACTCCAAAGAGATCAGTGAGGCCGAAAAGGACTCCAAATCCGAAGAGCATGATCATCCTTTCCGATTTTGCATCAAGGCGGAGACCACCGGAATCGAAACCCAACTACGCTATTGTCATTTGACGCTGAAGTACTTATTGATTGAAATTCAATCCCGTGTAATCAGTATCGTGGAATGGGGCTACCAAACGATGGAGCTCAGATCGACCTTGTAGTGGTAACTTACCTCCGTCGCGCCGAATGCTTTGGTGAGAGACTGGCTCAATCGCTCCAGGTATCCTTGAAAGCTTGTCTCCGCTTGTTCGTTCTTGCCCTCCAAGGCTTTCTTGTCATCGAAGAATTGATTGAACCTGTCTATGTGGTTGACCAAGTCTTCGTCCTCCTTCCAAGAGAGCTCGATTGGCAACGCGAGAACTTCGACTTCGATTTTGTTGAGGTGGAAGGCGAGTCGGAGTTCGGTCTCGAAGGAGCTTCCGAACCCGTGAGCCGATACTCCCGCGTTGTCGGTCGAGCCACCCACCGCAACCAAAGAAGCGTCAAAGGCACCGGATAGATTGTCATCTTCGTGTCTATTGTTCGTGTTAACCCTGTAGGACAGAGCACTGAAGACGGATTTGTCTCCGACCCAGATGTAGACCACATGCCTGAGCTGAAGCTCGTCGAGTAGCTCCTTAGTCCTTTGGAGGAAGTCACCGGTTGAGCCGCCCGCGACGATGTAAACCTGGAACTTGGCTCTTGCCCCATAGTGCATTTCTGGCTGGTATATGAAAGGCCCCCCGTTTGATGTGGGCACAGCCATGACACCTTTCATGGCCTGAAGCCGAATTTAAGGGCGTGGAGAATGAGGAGGCGAACCGCCGCTATAGGGTTCATTGCGCCTCCGCCCGGCAGTCTAGAGGTATTGATGTTTCAGTTCGGCTGCACCTCGGCTCAAATGTGGTTGGCCCGCGCCGACAACTCGAAGATCTCGGCGTCTAAGGGCTAAGTACATCAATCTCGGCGATGACCTCACTTGATACGTAGACCAAGCCGGTCGACGCATTGAGATCTATTCCAAGCGGTTCTGGGTCTGTGGAGATAGCATAGAGAGGCTTGTTCGACGCCCCGTCTATCACTACCACGCTGCCAGAGCCCGTGTCGCTGACAAAGACCATGTTCGTGTTCGGGTTGACTGCGACGCCGTATGGGCTCGACCCGACCGGAATGGTGGTGATGACCTGGTTGGTCGCTCCGTTGATGACCGACAGGGAGTTCGAACCTTGGTTCGCGACATACACAGTGTCCATCTTGGAGTTGACCGCGATCGCATCGGGAGACTTGCCCACGTCAATGCTCGCGCTGATCGTGTTCGTGCTCCCGTCGACCACGTTCACCATCCCGTTGTCGTTGGCCTCATAGACCGTGTTCGTCACAGGATTCACAGCAACCGCCGTCCCTCCAGATCCAAGGGAGGCCACCGGTTCGAACGTCGAGGCGTTGACTGCGGTGAGACCGCCGCCTTCCTCGCAAACATAGATCAGGTTTGTGACGGGGTTGTAGGCAACCGCCTGAGCTGGCACGGCGATGCTTCCGACGACTCTCATCGAGACCGTGTCCAGGACAACAAGCCGTCCACTGTCCGCAATAGTCACCGGAACATAGAGTTGATCGCTGTGGGGGTTGAAGGCCATGGTGACTGGGGTCACAGGGAGGGTCGCGTTGGGGATATCGATGGTGTCAAGGATGCTGTCGTTGGCCCCGCTCACGACCGAGACACCGACGCCCTTACCTTGACCATTCAGAGGCCACCATTCGGTGAACACCAGGTTCCTGGCTTGGTCCACCGTGACGGCAACGGCCTTGCTCCCCGTCATCTGGACTCTCTCTACGACCGGATACGTGGTTATTGTATAGGTGAAGATGGCGGTTCCGTTTACGATGATCGGCTGCTTATCCCCGCTGAAGAGGGGGACATCGAGCATGGGAAGGACAGGCCATTGCCCCTTGCCGTTCCACACCGACAGTACGTAGTAGTCGCCCAACACGCCGCTGGTATTAGGCGCGCTTTGCAGGAAAACCATGTAGGTTCCTTGCGCTGCTGTGGCAGAGACCGAGATTGTCATCGTTTCGTTTAAGGTCGCGCCCGCGGCCACATCCACGGTCGGCTTCGAGAACGAGACGGACACCCCTGCGGGGAGCTGGGCGGTCGAGGGGCTCACCTGGTACGAGGTCGGACAGTCCTGAATGGTGACGACCGTTTGCGAACCAGAACTTGCAGTCTGGTTGGGCGGGCAATCCGCCTGTATGCCTTGAAGGGTCAGTCCGAGCGTCCCGGTCGTCCCTGGTGCCATCACCACCACATTTGGCACATAGACGGAGTAGGTTGCGTTCAGACCGAAGGCTCTCCCATCGACCTGGAACGATTCAGGCTCAACAGCAAGACCGTGAGCTTGGTCGAAGAGCGGCGCCGCCGTTACGCCCGTCTCCGTTTCGGTCGTCGTGCCGCAGGGGCCGCCCCCGCAGGGCAACGTCGATTCAGCCAGCGCCTCGAGAACCTGGCCTGACACCGCGTCGACGACGAAGTAGCCCGCGTAGTTCGGCGCGCTAGTGACGACTATCCACAGCAGCCTCAACTCGTCAGCCTGAGTCGTGTCGTTCACCGCATGAATGGCAGGGTAGGCTCCGCCCTTTTCGTTGTAGAACGTCGCCAACCTGAGATTGATGGAGTCCACCGTGCCGTTCGCCACCGCTGGTGGCACCTTGTTCATGGTCGTGTGGTGGACGATTTCAATGGCCTGGCTTGAATTGACGTTGAGGCTTTGGACAGGAGCCTGTCCGGACAGGCTGTAGTTGTCCCGGGAGACGCCATAGACGTCGTCCGTCACCGCGTTGACGCTGGCCGCCGCGGAATAGCCATTGTCGATTGTCCCGTAGATCCAGTAACCATGATAGACTCTCGCGAAGTAGAAACCCCAGCTCGCTGTCGTATCTGGGTATGCGATGTTGAGCTCCGCGTCGTTCAGGGAGACCGCGGCCAGAGTGTAGTTCGAGGGGTCCAGGCCGAGACGGGCCGCAGCGTCCCCTATCCCCTGGCACACGGTGGACATCGGAACCTCCAGGTCGCCGAGCGGCACATCGTATCCCTCGTTGGGGAACTGGACGAAGTACACGAAGGAGGGGCTCAGAGGGTCGATGTAGTTTGCGGTCGTGTAGCCGGAGAGCATGGGATATCCGAGCTGCGAATAGAGCGCGCCTTCGTCGATGAAGGCCGCTTCTGGTCCGGTGCAGTTCGGCATACCGCCCTCCCCCTTTGTCGCCCGAACATTGAGAGCCGGGTACGATGAAGACGGTCCTGCCCCTCCACTTGGAACAAATGACGGCTGCGAGGCGGGCTTGCTCTGGCCGTAGAAGGCCAAGGAGAGCGCAAGTAGGGCGATGACCAGCAACGAGACCAGTACTGGCAGCTTGGCCCTCTTCCGTTGGTTCTGAGGTTGCACGGTGGAATCAGCGCCTTGGGATCTTGGAGCTCCACAAAGTAATATTATTTGTGAATCGGCTTGCGATTGTCTCCATCCGCATCCTACGCCTTGCATGAGGGTTCATTGCGCCGTAGACAAGCGCGCGACGTCGCTGACCTTTCGCGGGAGGTGGAGAGACAGCCATGCCGAGGCGGACCAATGTAGTCTCGGCTGAACAACGGATTCGCTTCCTATAGCGTTTTGTCCGAACGCAGTTGATGGGATTGTGCCCAGATGGGAATGTGCGAGCATCACCCTCCTGTGCGATTTCGCTCATGTCTATCCTCGCCGAATGAGGCGATCACGACCCTGTGGATCGTGACCTTGAGTGTCTGCATCTCGATGATAGGCGCGCCCAAAATCTTGGAGAACCTCTTCGCGATCATCAGGTTGGAGAGGAGCCAGGCGTTGTACAGGACGAGGGCGTAGTAGAAGTATAGCAGCCTGAGGGTATGGCTCTTGCTCGTGGTCCTCGCTCTGAGTCCCTCCACGCCCGCGTATCCCGTCTCGATGCCCCACCTCCTCCGATAGTCGTCCGGGAGCCTCCTCACGTTCCACATCACGAACCTCCTCGGGATGTTCGTGGCGAACGCGATGTACCTCTTCAGCGGGTCAGATTCGTCCTCGCACCCCCTCCTCGGGAGTATGACG
>DATLTI010000253.1:0-4599 GCA_035533675.1 Acidimicrobiales bacterium
GTGCGATCGCCTCATTCGCAAAGGCCTCGTACGACGACGCAAATCACCGACCGATCGTCGTGAGGTTCGCCTTGCCCTCACCGAAAGAGGGCGCGACCTCGTCGACCACACCACGAACCAGCGAAGGATCGAACTCAGTCGTCTCCTCGAGACTATGCCCGTGGAGGAACAACGCCACCTTGTCCAGGCGCTTGCCTACATCAATGCCGCCGCAGGCGAGGTGCCAGATCAAGATTGGGCAAGTGGCTGGCAGTGAGTCGATTCCTTTTGAACTTCGACCCACGTGGTCGAAGTCGTGGCACCGCGTCCGAAACGGAACAGCCGGCAACGCCACTCCGCCTTTCTCTCCCAAAGAACATCACAGCCCGCGTCTTCGACTGGTTACGGGGCTCGAATCCGGCGCTTCTCCCACTCGCTCTCGTCGTCGGCGCCGGGGCGGGGGCAGGGGCGGTGCTCTTTCGCTATCTCATCTTGTGGGTGACCGAGCTCGCGACCGGTCGCGCGGACTACAGCAATGCTGGGCGGGTCGGTAGCCCGCAGTTCCCGCATCTCGGCGTGTACTTCCTGCTGCTCGTTCCCGCAATCGGCGGCCTCCTTTACGGACCACTGATTGATCGTTTCGCGAAGGAGGCGCGCGGCCACGGCGTACCCGAGGTGATGTACGCCGTGAGCGCCCGCGGCGGTCGCATCTCACCCAAGGTCGCAGTAGTGAAGTCGATCGCATCGGCGATCTGCATCGGCACGGGCGGATCGGTGGGCCGTGAGGGACCGATCGTCCAGATCGGCTCGGCGCTCGGTTCGACGCTCGGACAACGACTGCGGGTCCCGCCGGCACGAATGCGACTGCTCGTCGCGTGTGGTGCGGCGGGGGGAATCTCAGCGACGTTCAACGCGCCGATCGCGGCGGTGTTTTTCGCGCTCGAACTCATCCTCGGGGACTTTGCGTCGGAATCGTTCGGCATGGTGGTGCTCGCATCGGTCACCGCGGACGTCATCGGAAGAGCCGCCTTCGGCACCCATCCCTTCCTCACGCTTCCGCAGTTCCATCAAGTCGCCGGTATCGAGTACCTCTTCTATGCCGTCCTTGGCCTACTCGCAGCTGCTGTGGGAGTCGTGTTCATTCGCGTGCTCTATGGCTTCGAGGATATTTTCGACAGGTACTGGCCCGGACCGATGTGGCTGCGACCGGCGACTGGCGGCGTGCTACTCGGCGGGCTGCTGATCGCGCTCCCCGAGATGTACGGGGTCGGCTACCCGATCCTCGAAAAGAGCATCGGTGGTGGGTACTCTGGCGGCTTCCTGCTCCTGCTGCTTGTCGGCAAGCTCGTCGCCGTCAGTCTCACGATCGCAATCGGTGGCTCGGGAGGCGTCTTCGCGCCATCGCTGTTCATCGGGGCGATGCTTGGAAGCTCCTATGGCGCCGGCTTGCACGCCATCTTCCCAAGCGTCTCGGGCCCAGCCGGTGCGTACGGCCTGATCGGCATGGGAGCGGTGTTCGCCGCGGCCTCTCGGGCACCGATCACCGCGGTGCTCATCATCTTCGAGCTGACCGGGGACTATACGATCGTACTCCCGTTGATGGTCGCGATCGTCCTGTCGACGATCGTCAGTCGCGCGCTCTCGAAGGACTCGATTTACACCCTGAAACTTTCCCGACGAGGAGTCGATCTCACGCACCGTCCTCCTGGAGCGCTCGAGGGCATCACCGTCGGCGACGCGATGGAACCGGTACCCGAGCCGGTCCATGAGGAAGCGGCGTTATCGGACCTTATCGACCGTTTCGCGCGCGACGCGCTCGAAACACTTCCGGTCGTCGATAGCGCCGGCGCCTACCGGGGCATCGTCACGGCGTTCGAGACCGAGCAAGCAGCGGACAGCGAGCTGGACGACCTCACCGCAGGACAACTGGCGCGCTCGATCCCGACGTTGCGAACCGATCAGAGCTTGCAAGACGCACTCTCTGTGTTGCTCTCGGGTGAGCAGCATGGTGTTCCGGTGGTGGCACACCAGGACGGACGGATCGTCGGGTGGCTTACCCATCGTGACGTGCTGAAAGCGTATAGCGAGACCAAACACTAAGCAGACCGAGCCATGGAGGCTCTCGGAGGTAGCGACGCGCGGTTCTCTCGTCCACGGCACTCGCTGCAGTTCCGATATAGCCCTCGCGTTGTTCAGCGGACGGTCTTGAACGCGAATTGATGCCTGCAAAGCCCTTCGCTGCAATCATTCAACCAAATAGAGCCGCCCCGATCTTCTCTGCGGCCTCTCGTTGCATCGTCGGCGTCACGTGGCTGTAAAGGTTCATGAAGAGTGATGGATCAGAGTGACCGAGTCGTTCTGCCGCCACCTTCGGCGGGACGCCGTTGGCGAGCATGAGTGTGGCACAGGTGTGGCGCAGACCATGAGCGGTGAGTCGTGGTAGGCCGAGCTCTTCGGTGTATTTGCCAAGCAACCTCGACAGATACTGCGGATGGTAAGGACCGCCACCGGGTTTGGCGAACACGTAGTTGCTCTCTACATAGTTGTTCTCCGCGAGTCGTTCTATCTTCTGCTGTTTTTGCTGCGCCTTGAGCACCTTGATCAGTCCCGCGTCGATGTCGATGCCGCGTACCGCATCCTGGCTCTTTCCCGACGAAGAGACGATTTCGTGACCGAGATAGGTGGAAAACTCGACGACGTGGACGACGCCGGAAGCAAGGTCCACATTTGGCCACCGAAGTGCGACAAGTTCACCGATTCTCAATCCTGAACCCATAAGGAACGCCCAGATCGAATAGGTCCTATCCCCTTCCATGAGACCGAGAAAAGTTCTTGCCTCATCCGGTGACCAGTGACGAGGAATTGATCGCCTCGCCTTTGGCTGGGGGATATGGAGGAGCGGGTTCACCGCGATGATGCCGCTCGAGGTCGCCAATTTGAAGGCGCCTGCGAGTGGAGCCCGAGCCAGACGGATGGTATTTGGGGAAAGTGGTTTGGTCTTCACCACCCCGTTCTGCGTCTTACCCTTTGTAGTCCCTTCCACCTTTTTCACCCTTATGACCCCACCCTCTTTGAGGAGCTTCCGCTGCCAGGTGAGGAGGATCTCCGGGGTGATGTCACGTACACGTTTTTTTCCGAGGTAACCCCGCACCCACGTAGCGGCGTAGATGCGATAGTCGTAACGGGTCTTTGGTGAGAGTCGCTGATCCGCGTCGAGACCATCGAGATAGAGGTCCAAGAGTTCGTCGACGGTTATGCCACTAGGCGATGGTTTGACAAGTCCCGCGTCGACCTTGCCGAGCAACTCTCGACGCGCCTTCGCGGCTTCGGCTGCCGTGCGAAAACCACGACGGGTGATCTGCTCGCGACGACCCGACAACGGGTCTCTACCGAGCGTGACCTTGAAGTACCACTGGCCCCGAGCATCGGGGTAGACGCCTTCGGGTTTCGCTGGCATCGATCCTCCCTGAGAAAGTTTTGGTTCTCACGATGTTCTCACGGAGGTGTATCAATCGCAAAGGAGAACTTAGATAGCTCTCTGACCTGCGTTTATGTGGTCGGGCTGGGGAGATTTGAACTCCCGACCTCTTGACCCCCAGTCAAGCGCGCTAACCAAGCTGCGCTACAGCCCGAACGACTCCTAGCGTAGTCGCTCACTTCTGATGTGCCTCTCTGTCATTTCGCGTGATGGAGCCTCAACCGTGATGCGTTGCCCTTTGAATGATCCAGATCGTGCGATAGATCAGATAGACGACCGTTGCAAAGACAAGAAACTTGAAGTGCCACGGCGCTTTTGGTCGCTCATCACTCAGATCGACCGATGTTTGCTCTTCTTGTGAAGCTCTGCGCAGCTCATTCCGGCATATTGGGCATTTGTGCTTACCCTGTCTGTCGATGTTGACAGCATCCCTGGCTACCAGACGGTTGCAGTGCTCACACCATTCAACGTTGTCTTGTGTCATGACACGACGCCTCTGGCACGCGCGGACTTAGTGTCCACCACGTATACGCACGCGAAGCTTGAGCGTTGTGGGTCCGAGTTGGAATCGTTCGCGTAATGACCGACTGAGGTATCGAAGGTAGCTCGGATCGAGCTTACGAGTGGTGAACAGTGTGATTGTCGGCGGGTCGATTGCCCCTTGGGCTGCATAGAGGATGCGTGCACCGGGTGACGGATGAGCAGCCTGAATGGATTTCAGAACCTCATTGAGCTGTCCTGTCGGAATGCGTCGGTGATACGCGTCGATCGTCTCTCGAAGTGCGGGAAGAAGGCGATGAACACCGAGTCCGGTCATTGCAGAGATTCTCAGTACCGGGGCGTAACTCAAAAACGCGAGTCGATCTTCGACGTCAGCAGTGACTTCGCGTTTGCGCTCCGTAGGCAAGATATCCCATTTATTCAAAACTATGAGTATTGGACTCCCAGCAATATCGACCCGTTCAGCGAGTCGTTGGTCCTGATGTGTGACGCCCTGAGTCCCATCAATAACAAGAAGCGAAACATCTGCCCGATCAATCGCCGACAGAGATCGCACAAGCGAGTAGTACTCGCTTCCCTCACCGATCCGCGACTTGCGTCGAAGGCCAGCAGTGTCGATAAGCCGGATAGGACCGATTTCG
>DATLTI010000254.1:0-11858 GCA_035533675.1 Acidimicrobiales bacterium
TCTCCAGTATCCCGGTAGTCCTTTTTTCGCCATAATCTTTATCTTGCTGGCGATGACCTGACGATCCTGGGCTGTGGCGCCACGTCCGAGCATCATGTCGGCGATGATGAGTTGACCGCCGGGCCGTAACCATCCGTACGCAGCTCGCACCACCTTGGCCTTGTCCGCGTCAAGTAAATGATGCAGTGCGTAATTGGTAATCACCAGGTCCACTGACTCGTCTGGCAACGAGAGATTCTGGATCGGCACGACCATACCCGTGAGCGTGCCAATGCCCTCACTCTTAGCCTGTAACTCCATTCGCTTGATCATGGCGTCACTCACGTCCACGCCGATCACGTTGGCCCCGCTCTTCGCCAAGAGAAGCGCAAGTCGCCCCCCGCCACATCCCAGGTCGACACAGTCGATGCCGGGTCGCACGTCAGCCATTTCGATTGCCCGCGCGGCAACATTGGACATTCCGACGTCATTGTGTCGGTCCCACGTATCAGCGCGACCACCCCATTTACGTCGTTGGGTCCGAATAGACACCCGGGTACGTAAGTTTTTTCGCCAAGACTGTTGCGTAACGTCCTCGTCGGGTACCTTCTTTGGATCACCGGGCAAGTTCAAAATGACCTCATTTTCCTTTCACAACTTGATTACTCCACTCACTCAGCGTCGCATCGACTGTCCTTCGTGATGGATCACCACCTAGGTAAGGATTATCAATGAAAACGATGCCTCTTTCGGCGAGAGCGTAAACAATAATTCTAACGCCGACCACTCGCTGGCTGCTTCGTCCTAATAAAGGATTGGTAAAGGTTCCGTAATTTAATCTCCGTCAAAGTCAACCGTGACATCTCGAAAGTGGCCGGAAGTGAGTTCCCAGTAACTCAATCATGGAGCAGGGGTTGACCGGCTAGCTCCACGTGAAATTGATCCACTTTCATGGGCCATTGGGTAGCGAAGGACGTACTCGCTCCCAGCATCTGAGATGGCACGATGCGACAGGGTAGCGCCAAACTTCATTTCCGAAGACAGCCCGAAACAAGTTCGTACCTCGGGCGCCGCACGGTAGCCCTTCAAAGCCTTGCGGGCAACACTGCCTCGATTGCCTTGGCAATAGCGAGATAACCAGCGTCAGTCGGATGAATATTGGGACCGAAAGGCTTTGGTGCACACATCCACGTGAATTTGCACTCGTATTGCACGTTCGCCGTGGTGATTTCCTTCTTGGCATTGCGGACGACATGGGTATCTTCTTCGTGGAACGCCCTAGAGATATCCGCCATACGAATCTTGAATGAACCGTAGACCTGCGAAAGGGACTGATTCATCTGCCGCAAGGCCACCAAACTGTTCTTGGCGAAAACCTCCGCAGCTCCCTCCTTCGTTGACTTGGTCAAGTACGGGTTGTAGTGGCCGAGGCCAATGAAGACTACGTTCGGTCCCGCAGCCT
Organism: Acidimicrobiales bacterium; assembly: GCA_035533675.1. GTDB lineage: Bacteria > Actinomycetota > Acidimicrobiia > Acidimicrobiales > Bog-793 > CAIVND01. The sequence goes on from DATLTI010000254.1 coordinate 1,442, forward strand.
TGTTCAGTGCCCGCATGACTTGGCCGAGTTGCTGGCGAAGCAACGAGAGTTGCGCTTTGACACAAGTCAAATCGATGTCGAGGTTTCGGAGGCAAACATCAAGGGTGTTGAAGCCAAGATCCACCGTAACGAGGGACGAGGCGCCATGGTGTGTGTGTAAGAGGGCAACAGCGTCAGAGAGTTGGGTGTCGGGAGTCACGTAGCAGGGATCGGGCCCGCGAAGCATCGTGGCGATGGATTCGCCCGGGCAACCGAGCTCCGTGAGTTTGAGCGTGACTCCTTTTGCTGCTTCAAGTGTGACGAGTCGATTCGAGTAGCCACGACTAGTCGGCTGGCCCTTCGGATCTCGCGGCGTCGGCTGCACGCCGACCGAGACCGACGCGCCGATATCGAGGTAGAGGACCGTCGTCTTGGTGGAGACGCTTGCCGAACGACTTGTCGTTTGCGGCGGGACGGTAGAGCCCTGGAAGTTTGGCCGGACGAAGACTACCGTGACGCCGATGATGACGACGATAGCGATCGCCAAAAGGCGACCCCTGCTAATCAAAGAACTCATCACCTGGCCACTCGCCTACCTCGAGCTCGCGAAGCGACACACTCCACGATTAGAAGGCTTCGCACTCCTCTTCCCAACCTAGATGCTCTTGACGTCGATTGGAATCTGACCAAGTGCCAGTGTCGCACGAAACATAAGTTTTACTTCCCATACCTAACTACCCACCATTACTTCCCGCCACTATCACAACAAGAGCGGCCCAATGAGAAAGGTGCGTGGTCGAAGACTATGACTCGTGACCTACGTGCCACTTGGCGCACGTGCCACATCGATAAACACTCATGGGTGCCCTTTCGCGCTTCATCAATGATCGAGCATGTGTCTCAGCCTCGTCACGCGTTTCGTAGGCAATCTTGGGCCGACCAACCATCGTTGTGTGCGCTGCGGGACCGCGACGCAGGGAGGTTCCGACTCCTCTTGTCCGGTCCCCGTAACGGCCTGACCAGTAGAAGACAAAGATCAGCAGCGCCACACCGGCGAGTAGCACGCCGACGGTGATCACGATTGCTCAGCCCCCAAGTGACAGATTGTGAGCGAGGAAACTGCATGGCTGGCGATCTCCGACGTGTTGAAGCGGTGCACGTCCGCACCCTTAACTCGAACGTTATAAGCGCTTCTTGATATGCGTGTCCCGGTCTCTGCTTGCCGACTTTCCAAAGTAATGAGGGCAATTTGAGTTCGAAGTCGCACTGCGTCATAATAGGCGCGCCTAATCGACCCGAACCGCAAAACGAAGACGGATCTTGCCACGCGAGAAGCCCGGGGAGACTATTGCCATCTCGCTCAATTCGAAGACCCGACGCCAAACTGATTACGCGAGTGGTTTACCGGAATCGAACGGTTCTAGCGGCGGCTTCGTGAGCGTTGAAGATCAGTAATAGTGTCGTCGACCGCCAACAGCGTGCCCCATCGCTCCGAGGAGCCAGAGAACAAGTCCGACTACGAACACCAACATTCCGATTGTCCACACAATCGCAATCCCAGTGATGAAGCCAATGATGAGAATAACCAAACCGAAAATGACCATACTTCCTCCATTACTAATGCTTGTTTTTTAAATTACCGGCCGAGAATTTGACTCAATTTGCTCTCGAATCAGTTATTTGCTCTCTTCGTGCAGCGAACTTGAGCGACCTTGCGAGTCGGTGACTTGGCGATCCATGGAGTGAGAACCGGTGCTCACTTGGCGTCGCGAAGTAGCAAAGATAATCGCCGAAACGAAGAATCCGGCCGCACCGGCAATCATGAGGATGAGACCGACAGTCGAGAGACGAAAGCCCGTACCTTGATAGGTGACGGCCCAATACATAATCGCCCCTGCGACAGCCGCGAACGCACTTAACACCATTCCGGGAAGACCCATTTCACACCTTCTTCTAGCGCCCCTGACCAAATGTCAGGTGAGAGGGATGCAGGGTCTTGACGTCCTAATTGGAAGTGTAACACCCGTCGACGCACTGAAGGAACCAATAGATACCCTAAAAAACGGGTTGGTTATCAAATCTCAAGCGGGCTCTCGTATGTCTTACGAAATTAAAGATCTGTTCTACATTTTGCTATTCACATTGGCCACGGAGTTGGAGGTCAGTGCTTGCGCGCTTTTAAAATCAATTACCGTGAAGGAGCAACTTTGTCCCTACTCATTTGGGGGGGCCCAGTCGGCGGGTCGACCCGTATGGTTAGCCAACTCAAGTGACCATTTCCACCAACTGTGGTCTTTGGAATGATGCCACTCACGAAGAATTCCCACTTCGCCACCCGCCAACAGCACGGGCACGCCATACAGACTGTTATCGGGCCACACTTCGCATCGATTGATCACGGTTCCATCGATGGTGAGCAACGTCATCGGAAGGTAGTCTCCGATTCGGTCAAGGTTCTCGGCGTGGGCGATAACAACCGATAAGTCGTCAACGATCTCTAGAGATAAGTGAGCGGGTGCCGCGTGTATCAGCACCTTATGAAAACCGCTCGCCGTCGTCGCTCGCGCAAACTCCAGACCATTCATCCCGCCATCACGAGATCGTAGGTTCCAGGTCCAATTAGCCATTAAGTTCACTCCTCCCATGATGGAGGCTAGTGACGTCCTCTGATCGGCAAGCCATCCCCTGATGACTGGAGTCGGAAACCCGACATACCAAGTCCGCCGTCATGTATTGGCGCCTCAACCCTTGGGGCTCGACGCAACTGGGCACCACAAAATCTTCGAGAGTGCAGGGCCTAAGATAATGCTGGGGCCCAAAGACCTAGTTGACGGTCGTTAGTGTCTTATATGATGACTGAACAAACTGTTAGTTCAACCCGAAAAATGTGGATTCGTCTCATCTCCGCATTTGTTGCGGTGGCATTGGTTGTCGGCCTTTTGCTCGCTCTCACCCAAGTCCATCCGGCGACTTCCGCCTCGTCGACGAGCACGACGGTGGCACCAAGACCGGCGCTTTCCCTGGCCGCGATTGACTTCTCTAGCCCCTTGAGCGGACTCGGCGTCTTTACCGGAGAATCTCCCGGCAGCCTGACATGCAAAGACTACGTCGGGAAGTCGACCAACGGCGGTGCCACGTTCACTTCGCTGGTGCACGCAATGTCGTGGAACTGCGCCAGTTCCGACTTCAGTTCTTCGCTGACTTCAGACGGCCACGGAAACGTATTCCTCTACGGGCCACGGCTGTACGTCAGCCACGACGACGCGAGGACGTGGAGCAGAGATCCTCAGACAGAATCTGTGTGGGACGTGGACGCGGTCGGGCTCTCGGTGTGGATGATCGAGTCCAAATGTGCTCTCGCGGACATGGTCGGCCCCTCGTCGTGTCCGATTCGTCTCCTAGAATCTACTAATGGTGGCCGCACCTGGAGGCAATCATTAACCGTTCCTCAAGGTTCCGCGAGCGGAATTTCGAGTGGCGCTCACGGACAGAGCTACCTGGACCGCATCAATCGATCCACGGCGTACCTGATGCTCGAGCCCCACTCCAACTTTGGCGGTGGCCCAAGCGTTGCTCCTCTTTGGTATACGTCCGACGGTGGCAAGACCTGGTCAAATCGCCAAGTGCCCTGCCATATCGGCGCGTTGTCGTCGGTCTTCTCTGTCGCTCCGGGCGGTGCGCTTATGGCCGTATGTGCGTCCCAGCCCAGCGCCGGCAGCCAAACCAAGTCCGTACTCGAGTCGACCAACGGCGGACGTACGTGGACCCTGAAGACCGATTCAAACATTAACAATGGGTATCTCGGTGCGATTGATTTGGTCTCAAGCAGTGAGGCATTCTTGGCGGGCGGTCGGAGTTCGCTGTTGGTTACGCACGACGCGGGTACTCGCTGGCGAGTGGTACAACCTCTTATCGGTAGCACTGCCGGTGGCACCTCACAGGTGATTTTCTTCGACGCCTCCCACGGCCTTGTATTGGGCAATAACGACAATGACAACGAGAATCTGACTCTCTGGAGCACCACCGATGGCGGACAACATTGGACCGTGGAGCTGCCAGTCGCCAAATAAGGTGTCGCCCCTCAAGGAGGTCGAACTGCACGTCGGGAGCAGACCTACGACGTCGGAGACCCAACGTGATCGTTCGGCAACCTTGTCCTGGAAGTTGTGCATTTCTTGAATCCGTAGACACGCGTTGCAACTATTTGAACATGGGCTCCTCTGCGATCCTTTGTCGAGGTCAACAATCCGAGCGCCACCACGTCAGATCGCGCAAGGATGGAGCGACTACTTGTCCAGCTCAGCTAAGACTTCGCCGATGATCTTGGTCATCTTGTGGGCCGGGAGTGGTTCGCCCCCTTCGGCTTCCGCCACTTCTTGAGAGAAGGCCTCGACCGAGTGAGTCCCCCCAATCAGCACGTGTCGCAGCGCCTCGCCACTCGCTTCGGAGTCGTTGACGTCTTTGAGTGCACCGGCAACGTCATGGTTGGGCGACTCGGCCAGAGTGTGCACCACGGTCATCGCTTCTTCTCGCCCACTCGCCGTTGAGACGGCGGGGGCGCGATCGGGATTTTGTTGAAGATCCCATTCGGCAAGAGCCTCGCTATAGCCTCCTTCACCGGGATGCAACAACCGAGTCGTCGCTTCGGCGACCGCTTCAACGCTGTCACCGGTCGGAGCGTTGACTGCGTCGTCACTGTCGTGATGTCGCCCCTCTGGAATTGGTACCACCAGGCTCCCGTCGGGATTACGGATGATCTCCATTTCGGCACTCCTCTTTGACACCACATCGTGTCCCTCACCCCCAACCTAGAGGGTGCGCCCGGAATCACGATCGTCACTAATGCGAATCACGCTGCTCCACGCTCTGCGGCTCAGAAGCGGTGAACCGTGTGACGCCACAACTCGCCCCGAGCAAAAACAAGGACCTGCGTCGGCGTGACTGAGAAAACGGGGCCAGGGTCGGAGATTCGACGGAACAGGAATGCAACCTTGTACTGGCAGCTGAGTACTTATGCACTTTCACACGGACGGATTCATCCCAAGACAGCTAACCGTTCGGCAGTTGTCAACATGTCCCTCCCAGCCGGCTGAAGATCAATCTGCGTGCATAGGAGCCCTGTCGAGACCCGCTCGACGACTCCCCACTCCCAGATAGAAGTCGCGTTCAAGTTGCATCGGCGCGCGAGCCAGCGCGCCCGCTCATGTGGGTCGCCGACCAAAAGCTCGACAGGGTCCTCTCTCATCAAGATCCCTAAGTCGTACTCCGCCTCAGCCAATAGACCGTCCGGATCTATCAACTTAAAGCCATCGCTTGACTGCAGGGCGTTCCATTGATGAACATCGCCGTGAACAAGTACTGCCTTTTCCGGATCGTGATTGGCAATGCGATTCTCGGCACACGAAACAGCTTGGTCGACGACGCGCTCTGAACACGGATGGTTCAACTTTTCCCAAAGTTCGAATATGAATTGGATCAGCCATCGACCCTTCTCGGCGCCCGTTTGAAAACCCGAGTTGGGCGCCGGTCGCCACAGTTGTTCCACCGCAGCACAGAGGATCTCATGACGCTCGCCAATCGGCAATCTCAGGTCGTACAGCGTTGGTCCAAGTCGTTCAAGGAGAAGAGCTCCCATAGTTTCGTCACTCTTCAAGAGTTCGACGCAACCTTTGCCCTTCGCCATCTGAAGCACCTTGATCTCGTTCAATGCGGCATCATCCGCACGAGGAATCAACAACTTGAGGACGACCTGAGAGCCGTCCTGGTCGACTGCTTGGGCGACGTACGACTCAGTTCCGCCCTCAATCAAGGAGCCCACGGTGATTTTCCACCGGTCCTCCAATTCAATAATGAGACCGGGGAGATCTACAAGCCAATCTTCGGCGCCCAACGCAATCGCCTTATTGCGTACGACGTTAGGAACCTTCATCACTCTGGTGATTCTTACATGACCAATCTCGGGCACTGTACCCAATCCACGTCTGGCTCAAGTTTGGACCGACGTCTTGACGCGCGCAGATTCCGATTGGTGTGGGAGACCCGAAGCAATAAGTCTGATACCAGTCACTGGCGGCCCGCCTGAACCCAAGAGCCACTATCGGCACAAGTCAGATGGCTACTCTCTACGCGTTAATGGCACGCCTTGCTCGGGCCGACCTGTATCCCGCCAAGACCCCTTACCTTCGGCGTCACTCCGCCAGCCATTTATCGCATCACGACCACAGGGATCAGCATGGTGATACTGCACACCCGCCAAAACTCCCGCCGCGTAGTCATCGAGCAATTGTGCGTCAGCCTGCTTCCACCCGTTCGCAATGGCCCAACGGCGCACCAAGAAGGGCGGCACATCTAAGCCGCCATGTCGCAAATGCTTAAACACCGCGATCGCGAAATCGCGCGAGTGCCGATCCGGCATGCCGTAATAGCGGCGAAATTTATCCTTGAGCCTCGGACCTCGACGGTGATAGACACACTGTGTAATCGCTTTCAACGCCTCCACCACAACGGGATCAAGGGTTCGAACCTCAGAAGTTCCGTCATCAGTCATTTGTTAACTATGGCGCATTCGCGATTTAAACGTCAACTTCCGCTGGTGTCGAAGCCTCGATCCAACAGTTCCACTACATGGCATTGGCGGTTGATCCTCCAACGAGTGCAAGCAAACCCGGTTGATCATCGCCGTCGTCTTCGAGGGTGTGTTTGGTGGGCTGGCGTCTGATTTCGAAGTTGAGCTGGTTTAGCGGGTCCTCCATCGCCTAGCGTTTCGTTGTCTGTACGCGCTGAGGACGTGCACTTTTTACGGCCCTGAGTCACCAGATCGGAGGTGGGGAGCGAAATGACTTGTCGTCTCTTCGCGCTCTGCTTCGATGCAAACGAACCGCTTCGTCTCGCGCGCTTCTGGGCTGGCGTCCTGGGTTGGGAGGTGGCTGACGACCCCCACGACGGCGTTGCGCTCCTGCCGAGCGATGACACCGGGTTTTGGATCCGATTTCTCTCAACGCAGGAGCTAAAGACCGGCCAGAACCAGTTGCACTTCGATCTGACAAGCACGTCTCCCGAGGACCAGCAGCAGACGGTGGCAAGGTCGCTCGAGCTCGGCGCCCAGCACATCGACATTGGTCAGCGCCCAGAGGAGAGACACGTTGTACTCGCCGACCCCGAAGGCAACGAATTCTGCGTCATCGAGCCTGACAACAACTTCCTCGCCGACTGCGGGTTCATCGGGGCGCTTTCGTGTGAGGGTTCGCAAGAAGTCGGGTACTTCTGGAGCGAAGCGCTGGGCTGGCCCTTGGTCTGGGATCAGGACCAAGAGACCGCGATTCGTTCGCCGCGCGGCGGTCCGAAGATCACCTGGGGCGGTCCGCCACTGACGCCAAAGACCGGAAAGTACCGGTTGCATTTCGACCTCGCTCCACCGGTCCACGGCAATCAGCTAGCGGAGGTCGACCGTCTCGTCTCCCTCGGGGCGACCCGCATCGACATCGGCCCGGGCCAAGTCAGCTGGGTAGTCTTGTCCGATCCCGATGGCCACGAGTTCTGTGTGCTGACCCCGCGCTAGCGCGGCAAATCCCTGATAGCCAGCGACCCGCGCACCGCGGAGCCCCAAAAGTCATGCGACTTCAGATTGGTGTCGAAGACTCGAGGCAACAGATTTGGCACCAAGCACTGACGGCTTGGCCCTTCCATCATCACAAAAAATGCCAGCGCAACTGCACCCGAAGAGAACTATCGGCAATGGCTACTGCGCGGTCTAGGCCGACCGTCTCGCTGAATCTTAACTACAGGCAAGGTGTCCGCGATAACTATATGAAAGGATTCGGTCAACCTAATAGTAGGAGTGAACATGTCAACGTATACGCACGTGCCGCACCCGCACACGCTTGAGCGGCTGGCGCACAGGGACAAACCAGTCAAGACGGCTGACGTCGTAAATGCGAAAGCAAGCAACAAAGTCAATGCTTGGTTGGCAGTCAAGATCACAGACGCGGTGGGCACCATGTGGTGCGCCTATATCTTTGCGATCATTGCATTAATTGGACTGCCCCCAGCGCTCAAACCTGGCGGCGAAGGCATCATTGCCTGGATTGCACAAACCTTTCTCCAGCTGGTCTTGCTGTCAATCATTATCGTCGGGCAAAACATCGCGGCTGCCTCTTCGGATATGCGATCTGAGAACACGTACAAGGATGCTGAAGCAATTCTGAGCGAGGCATTAGAGATCCAGAAACATTTACAGAACCAGGACGAGATGCTGATAGCCGCGCTAAAGGACGCGCGCTCGAAACTTCCCCCAACCTGACCCTTCAATGAGAGAATCTTCGTGTCGGAGACCCGACGTGACAGATCTGCAACCAAGCACGGGTGGCTTACACAAGGAAGCTCTTGACCAGTATCGAAGAGGGTATTTGAACACGTGAACTGCGGGTTATGAGCCCGACGAGCTAGCAATCAGTGCGATCTTGCCTTGCATTTGGGTCACTCCGCCGGATTTCATAGACCATGTGCGAAGGGCGCACGAGCCCCCACTAGTTAGGAAAACAACGCCGAGCAATCTCTGCGTCAAGGAGACATAGCCCATCGCACAATTCGGCCGTTGGATCCCACCACATGAAACTGTTCAACTCGTCATTCTCAACTAGGTCCGGCGCGCTGCCAAGGACGACAGTAAATACTGCCGCCAGGTGTGCGGTCGCTTCGCTTCCGAACATGCATTCAGCTCGCGCAATCAGCGCGACCTGGTCAACCCTGATGCCCGTTTCTTCCGCTAGTTCCCGAATCGCCGCCTCGTGGGCCGACTCACCCGGCTCCACCGCTCCGCCAGGTAGTTCCCACTGCTGTCGGTTGACGTTGAAGCCGAGCAGCATTTGTTGGCCCCATTTAACGACGACAACGGAACGAGCGAGCGGTGACGATTCATCCAGATCCTCTAGTGACGCACCTTCGAGACGATCAAGCGACACAAGGCTTCCGCCACACGCGTCGAACATCGGGAGTTCCGTCATAGACAAACCGTACAGTGACTCGCGTCCACGGTCTTGGACCTCTGGACCCGTGAACAGGTCTCGTGCTCACGACGAGCCGGTAGTGGCTAGAAATGATCTGGTGACGGAGGCCCGACGTGAGAAGTTTGCTACCAAGCACTGGCGTCTAACCGGTCAAGGTTGCTCCGAAAATGACTACGGGAGTCGTACGAAGTGCCACGCACCATTCCCAGCCCAGAGAACTTGCCAGTGGTTGCCAAGCTCCACTTGAGTCGACGCTGCCAGTTCTCGTCCGTCACGGTAGAAAGAATCCCACTCTTGTTCATCGAACTGAGTCCCGATTGGACGTCTCGATAATGAGCAACCCCAATCATTCCAACTCTGCAATCTGTCCAAGAGTGAATCGGTCAATAGATCGCTCCAAGGTCGTATTTGCTTAGGGCGGTCGGGAGAAGCACCACTCCATTGGCTGCGATGACCTTCTGCTGGTGCGGGGGCTTCATCACCTGGGGACCTAATCATCCAGATTCCTTGAGCACCGAAGTCCCAGTCGATTAATGCGCGTTTCACAACACAACCTTTCCACCCGAGATCGAAACATGTCGATTCATATCGAAAGTCGGGGCCCAAAGCAACAGGATTACCTCCTTGCACTGGAGGCTTGACGGGCCTTGGGAGAACAAGTACAGGTGGTTTGGGGTTCCCCATGGACTCAATCGGTGAAAGTACTCTGAGCGAATGGAACCTCGACTCGAATCCAATCTTATGAATTGGAATAGTCGAGTTGGGGTGCACGCTAAGTCTCGGTTCTACGATGTTGAAGGTTGGCTTCATAACGCCCCGGGGCCACCACCTCGAGAGGTCGAGGCACTAGGGGACGTGGCCGGAAAAACACTCGTACACCTGCAATGCCATTTCGGAATGGACACGCTGCGTTGGGCCAGAGCTGGGGCCACCGTCACCGGACTCGACTTCTCGCCGGCGGCCATTGACGAAGCCACTTCACTCGCGAAACGGGCCGAGCTTTCCGAGCGTGCGTCTTTCGTCTGCGCCAATGTCTACGACGCTTCCGAAGCACTCCAGCGGAAGCGATTCGACGTCGTCTACGTCAACCTGGGTTCGCTTTGCTGGCTGCCCGACGTGGCTGCGTGGGGTGAGGTCGTGGCGGACCTGCTCGCCCCCAGGGGCAGGCTGTACCTCCACGACGTCCACCCGTTTACTTCGTGCTTCGACGATGACGGAGAGCACCTCATCTACAGCTACTTCGAAGAACCTGATAGTCCTAATGTCTCTGATTACGCCTTTACGTACACTGACGGCGAAGAACTCAGCGCCATTAGAACCTACGAGTGGAACCATTCCATTGGCGAGATGGTCGCGGCATTACTTGGACACGGTCTCGTGCTTGATTCGCTGACCGAGCACGACTGGACGTTCTTTCGTCAGTTCCCCTGGCT
>DATLTI010000255.1:0-1309 GCA_035533675.1 Acidimicrobiales bacterium
ACGGTGAGCACCGTACCCGAGATATTTCCAAGGATCACGCTGTGAAAATCTTCATCTCTTCCGATATGGAAGGCACCGCTGGCGTCGTTGATTGGGATCAGGTTCTGATCGGCGGTCCTCACTACGAGTACTACGCCGATCTCTTGACCAGGGAAATCAATGCGGCGATCGAAGGCTCGCTGAGAGCGGGCGCAACGGAGTTCTTGGTGAACGACTCACACTCGAAGATGGCTAATCTCAGGCCGGACGCACTCGCGGGCTCGGCTCGCTACCTCTCCGGTCGTTTCAAGCCGATGTACATGATGCAGGGTCTCGATGAAACTTTTGATGCAGTTTTCTTTGTCTCGTATCACGGCTCGATGAGCAGCAAGGCATCGGTGCTCTCGCACACCTACTTTCCAACGGCCTTCGCGGAGGTGACAATCAACGACGTCGTCGCGGGTGAGGCAGGAATCAACGCGCTTGTAGCGCAGGCCTACCGAGTACCGGTCGTGCTAGTGACCGGTGATGCCATAACGGCGATGGAGATCGAACCGTTTTGCCCCGGCGTGCGCAAGGCGATCGTGAAGGAGTCGGTGACTCGGTTTTCTGCGAACTCGATGCATCCCGAGCAGGCACGAGAGTTGATTGGCGAGCAGGCCTTCCTAGCCACGAAGTCGATTGCCTCGGCGATGCAGGTCGCGATAGAACTACCGGCTACGCTGAAAATTCAGTTCCGAACAAGTGATTATGTTGACCTTGCAATACGGGTGAACGGTGTTGATCGCACAGGAGATCTCACTGCAGAGATCATCGGGTCCGATCCACTTGAGCTCTATCGCACTTTCATCACGGTCGTGCTGCTTTGTCGAGGGCTCACCGAGTAGTTTGTTTCCTTGGGAATTGCACTGCTTTGCGGACGCTGCGTTGTTCGTAGTTCTGCGATCAGTTTTACTACCCTGGCTCGTAAGGTAATTGGCAATTGAGTCCAGACCACGAATATATGGCTGGAGCTCGCTTATCGGCGGAATAGCAAAAGTATGAGGCCTAAAATGAGGGACTCCTCGGGTTCCCGTGGGTAACTTGACGCTCTTGACGAGACACAGTTTTCTCTAAAGACCAGTTTCCGCTTAGGTTGACGGCCGCTCTTTTAAGTTCTCGAGCCTCATCAAATGGCGCGCACGTAGTGCTCATAGTTTCGGAAGCGTCCAAGCAACCAAAACCGAGAGGAACTACATGCGCGCCACCACTGCATTTAACCGCATCATCGCCATAGAGGGAGTCGCCGTGTCGGGCGTGACGTTCGCGCCCGAAGGCGTCGTGGTGAAGA
>DATLTI010000256.1:0-2939 GCA_035533675.1 Acidimicrobiales bacterium
GCCAATGCCCGCGCGATGAGGAGCATCGAATGACATCTGTACTTGGATTGGCCTGCCGAGAGTGTGGGCGACCCTATCCGGCTGAGGCGCTGCACGTCTGTGACTTCTGTTTTGGACCCCTTGAGGTCGTCTATGACTACGACGAGATCAAGAAAAAGATCTCGCGCGAGTCGATTGAAAAGGGGCCGCTCTCTATTTGGCGCTATCACGAACTGCTGCCGGCACATGAGACCTCGTCGATTGATCTGCGAGCCGGATTCACTCCTTTGGTGCGCGCCGAACGCCTCGCCCAAGAACTTGGTCTCGGAGAACTCTGGCTAAAAGACGACACGCGCAATCCAACGGGATCGTTCAAGGATCGAGTCGTGGCGGTTGCACTTGCCAAGGCGCGCGAGCTCGGGTTCAAGATTGCCTCGTGTGCATCAACAGGGAACCTCGCGAATTCTGTCGCCGCTCACGCAGCGCGGGCCGGGATGAGTGCCTACGTATTCATCCCTAGCGATCTCGAGCACGTCAAGGTTGCGATGACGGCGATCTTTAACCTCAAACTCGTTGCTGTCGACGGTAACTACGACGATGTCAACCGACTCTGTGCAGAGATCGCCAGCGAACACCCCGACTGGGCCTTCGTGAATGTGAACGTGCGGCCGTACTACTCAGAGGGTTCAAAGACTCTTGCCTTCGAAGTTGCCGAACAGCTCGGCTGGCGTGCCCCTGACCATGTCGTCGTACCGGTCGGATCAGGATCACAGCTGACCAAGATCCACAAGGGTTTCCATGAACTTGAAAAGGTCGGGCTGATCGAGGACGGCCACAGTGTCAGAGTCTCTGGCGCTCAGGCTGAGGGATGTTCGCCCGTCGCGACAGCATTCGCCGAGGGAACTGACCAGATCCGTCCGGTGCGTCCGCACACCATCGCCAAGTCACTTGCGATCGGTAACCCGGCTGACGGTTGGTATGCACTGCAGGTCGTGCGCGAGACCGGAGGAGCAATGGGTTCAGTGAGTGACCCAGAGATCGTCGACGCGATCCGCCTGCTCGCACGCACCGAGGGAATTTTCGCTGAGACTGCAGGTGGTGTCACCGTCGCCACACTCGCCAAACTCGCCAGAGAGGGCGTCATCAGAAAAGACGAGGTCGTCGTCGCCTACATCACGGGCAATGGCCTCAAGACCGTCGAAGCACTCGGCGATTCGGTTGGCCCAAGCGTGGTCATTCCACCGACACTCGAAGCATTCAGCGCATTTGAGCGCGAACAAGAAGGGACCAAATCATGAGCGTCACCGTCCGTATCCCCACCCAGCTGCGACCACTAACCGCAGGAGAGGGCGAAATCGTCCTTGAGGCAACGACCGTTCGCGAGGCAATCAGCGCGCTTAACGCCGCGCACCCCGGGATCGGCGAACGCCTTCTTGACGAATCGGGCGAACTCCGGCGCTTTGTCAACGTCTTTGTCGCCGACGAGGACGTCCGCTTCCTCGAAGGGCTCAATACCCCACTCACGCCCGGCCAGACCCTCTCGGTCGTCCCAGCCGTCGCGGGCGGCTGAGAGAACGACGCTCGCTCGCCCTTCGAACCGGCTGAGTGGTTGTCGCCGTCGGTGGGCAAAGTCCGCAAAGTGCCTGTTCAGATGGGCGCGGTTGCAAAGTCGCAGATTGCGTGATTACCTATTAGCACTCAACTATCGAGAGTGCTAATCAGAAATCGAGTGCAGCTGTCGACCCTCGACAGTTCACCAAGGAGGAGACCGAAAAATGCCGAAGCTAATTGCCTTCGATGAACAGGCCCGGCGGGCTCTAGAGAGCGGCATGAACCAGCTGGTCGATGCGGTGAAAGTGACGCTGGGGCCAAAAGGACGAAACGTCGTGCTCGAGCGCAAATGGGGCGCTCCGACGATCACCAACGACGGCGTATCGATCGCCAAGGACATTGAACTTGAAGACCCACTCGAGAGAGTCGGCGCAGAGCTCGTCAAAGAGGTCGCGAAAAAGACCGACGATGTCGCAGGTGACGGAACCACAACCGCGACCGTACTCGCAGGTGCACTTGTCCGAGAGGGACTCCGCAACATCGCCGCTGGCGCGAATCCGATGTCACTCAAGCGCGGCATTGAGGCAGCCGTCGAGGCAGCCGTCGAGCGTCTTGTTGAGATGTCGCACAAGGCAGACTCCAGCAAGGAGACAATCGCACAGGTCGCCTCAATCTCTGCCGCAGACAAAGAGATCGGCGCGATGATCGCCGAGGCAATCGACAAGGTCGGAAAAGATGGTGTCATCACCGTCGAAGAGTCACAGACCTTCGGAATGGACATGGATCTTGTTGAGGGCATGCGCTTTGACAAGGGCTACATCTCGCCCTACTTCGTCAGTGACCCAGACCGGATGGAAGCGGTCCTCGAAGACCCCTACATCCTTATCTTCGGATCGAAGATCGCCGCTGTTCGCGATCTGCTTCCCGTTCTCGAAAAGGTGATGCAGTCGGGTAAGACACTCCTCATTCTCGCGGAAGACATCGAGGGCGAGGCACTTGCCACCCTTGTCGTCAACAAGATCCGTGGCACCTTCAAGAGCGTCGCCGTCAAAGCTCCAGGATTTGGAGAGCGCCGCAAGGCAATGTTGCAAGATATTGCGATCCTCACCGGCGCTCAGGTAATCACCGAAGATGTCGGCCTCAAACTTGAGAACGTCACCCTCGACCTGCTTGGTCGGGCGCGCAAAGTCGTTGTCACCAAGGACGAGACCACAATTGTCGAGGGCGCCGGCGAGGAAAACGACATCAAGGGCCGGATCAACCAGATCAAGGCTGAGATCGAAAACACCGACTCGGACTATGACCGCGAGAAGCTCCAGGAGCGCCTCGCAAAGCTGTCCGGTGGAGTTGCGATCATCAAGGTCGGAGCGGCAACCGAGGTTGAGCTCAAAGAGAAGAAGCACCGCATC
>DATLTI010000257.1:0-8420 GCA_035533675.1 Acidimicrobiales bacterium
CGCGGTAGAGGCGGGCGCAACGCTGATCAATGACATCACCAGCACACTTCAAGAAGTTGCCGCCGAGACCGGTGTGGCGATTGCCCTGATGCACATGCAAGGAACTCCACAGTCGATGCAGGACCAGCCGCACTATGACGACGTCGTGCGCGAGGTGCTCGATTATCTGCATGCGGCCGCGACCCAGGCGAGAGGTCTCGGGGTCAAGGAGATCTACATCGATCCCGGAATCGGTTTTGGCAAGACGACTGCACACAACGTTGCACTCTTGCATGGCCTGGGGCGCTTTGTCGCGAGCGGATTTCCGGTACTGATAGGAACGAGCAGAAAGCGCTTCATCGGTCAGATTGCTGCGCCGGGGGGATCTTCGCCACTTGGGCCGGATGAGCGCTTCGAGGGATCACTCGCGAGTGCAACGTGGGCCATGGCCTGTGGTGTATCGGTTGTGAGGGTCCATGATGTCAGGGCGACCGCGCAGGCGGCTCGTATCGTTGGTGATCTCGCCTTTGACGCTCTCGAAAGGGAGGTCGCATGAGGGGACGATGGGCGGCGGGCATCGTCCCGCGCAATTTCACCTGGGTGATTCAGGAACGCTTCGCGGTCTGTGAACGTCCCGGCGGGTATTCGCCGAATCATCGCAAGGTCCGTCGCCAGGAAGAGATCCTCTGGATCAACGGGCAGCGCTTTTCGCGCGTTATCTCTCTGTTGCCATCGAATCACAACCTGCACGCGTATGAAGAGCGCAATCTTCCGTGTGCGCATTTTCCGCTCGCGAGCGAAATGGATGTCAGCGAGATCCTCGCGGAGCTCTATCCAGCGCTTTTGCACTGGCTAAGAAACGGAGAGCGACTTTTGATGCATCAAGAGGAATTGGGCGAGCGCATCGCCGGCGTCGTTGCGGGCTTTCTGTGCTGGAGCGGTGTGCTGCCAGAGCCTCCGCGCGCGATCTCTGCAACCGAACAGCTCTTCAAAAGACAGATGGGCGCTGCGGGACGCACGATTGTTGCACTGTCGATTGCGCTACCTCCGCCACCTGAGCCAATGCTCGCATTCAAGAGCACGAGTGCTCCGACCGAAACAGAACTCGATGACGTAGCGGCGCATTCGCCTCTGTCAGATGACACCGTTGATTCTGGTGAGAGCTCTAGCGCGGCAGATGCCCTCGCTGACGAAGCCGTCAGACGGGCGAGACTTGGTCAGCGAGCAAGTACAAAGAAGACGTCCGCGGAAAGTGCCACCTTGGCATGAACTTTGGCGACCACATCGAGGTTCGCCAGATCCGCGTGGATGGACACCATGGTGCTCTCGAAGGTGAGCAAGATCGAGCACAGCCGTTCGAGGTTGATCTCGATATCTATCTCGATCTCTCCTCGGCACAGCTGACCGACGATCTCTCCTCAACTGTTGATTACGGCAAGATCACGCTGGCGGTGATCACTGTCGTTAAAGCCACGCGGTTTGCCCTTCTTGAGGCGCTCGCCGGAGCGATCGCTGATGCGGTTCTTGATGATGTGCGTATCGATCGCGTCGAGGTTGCGCTGAGGAAGATGGCACCACCGATTCCTGCGACGCTTCACAGTGTCGGTGTGAGGATCGCGCGGGACAAGAGCTCCAGATGACCCGGGGAATCCTCGGGCTTGGTTCTAACCTCGGTGACCGATGGAGCACACTCGACCAGGCCGTGACCACGTTGCGTGCTGCTGTCGGTGACCTTGTCGTCTCTTCGGTCTATGAGACTGCTCCCGTTGGAGGTCCAAAGGATCAAGGACCATACCTGAACTGTGTCGTGGTTCTTGACTGGTCAGGTTCACCACAGTCACTGCTCGACCTTTGTCACCGCCTTGAGCAAGATGCGAACAGAGTCCGCGAGGAGCGCTGGGGAGCGCGCACGCTTGACGTCGACGTTCTCGTCATCGATGGGTATGCAAGCGATGATCCAGGCCTCATCGTCCCGCACCCGAGGATGTTTGACCGATCGTTCGTGCTGATGCCACTTGAGGAGGTCGCGCCAGATATCGTCGATCCCGGCTGGCGGACGCGCCTTGGCGCGCCTGAGACCGCTGAAGCGATCATCCGACGTGTTGGCGTGCTTTTGTCTCCGGTGAAAGAGTGAGTTCGATGACCAAGACGCTTGGTGGTGTCGAGGAGATGATGCTCGCTCGAGGAACATTTGCGAAGCTCTCGCGTTCAGTTGGTCTGGTGGCGACGATGGGCGCACTTCATGATGGACATCGCTCGCTCATTGAGCGTGCCGCTGCGACGAGCGATGAGGTCGTTGTCTCGATCTTTGTCAATCCCTTGCAGTTTGGCAACGAAGACGATCTCCAGCTCTACCCAAGGCAGCTTGAGCACGATCTCGAACTGGCCCGCAATGCCGGAGCAACGGTGGTCTTCGCGCCGAGTGAGCAGCAGATGTTTCCCCTTGGGCGGCCGAGTGTCACGGTTGATCCGGGTCCCTATGGAGAGTTGCTCGAAGGGATTGCACGGCCGGGACACATGCGTGGTGTCGCGACGATTGTGACCAAGTTGTTCAATATCGTGCGTCCTGAGAGCGCCTTCTTTGGAGAAAAAGACTTCGAACAGCTGACGCTCGTCCGCCATCTGGTCGCGGATCTTGGGCTTTGCATCGAGATCATCGGGTTGCCGATCGTGCGAGAGCCAGACGGACTCGCAATGTCGAGCCGGAACCGGCGCCTCAGCGATCCCGAGCGGATTCAGGCGAGGGTGCTATATCGGGCGATCACGCGCGGGGCGCAGGCCATTGAGGAGGGTTGTGAGCATCTCGGAGATCTCGAGCGCGAGATGGCAGCCGTCGTTGCCAGCGAGTCAGGTGTTGCCCTCGACTACGCGACTGCTCGGCGGAGCAACGACCTATCGGTGCCGGTCCTGCTCGAGGGGTCACTTCGTCTGCTGATTGCCGCACGCGTCGGTCAAGTTCGATTGATTGACAACCTCGCAATCGAGCGCTAGCAGGGGCGCTGACATCCGGGAGTTCTCCGTTGCCCCGCCGGTCTGCGATGATTGAGTCCCAGACAGCTACCGGCTTGATGCCAGAGGTGAACTGATGAAAAACCTGAGTGACTACGACCCGCCTCTCGCGGCAATTCGGCCAATCGTCACGCTTGCCCTCGCAGAAGACATCCTTCCGCTCGGTGATCTGACGGCCTCGCTGCTCGATCGCAAAAAGACCGGAAGAGCGCACTTTGTCACGCGAAAGCCAGGCGTCATCGCCGGACTCGCGACGGTTGCCGAGGTGCTCTACCAGGTCGACCGAGAGCTCAAACTCACACTGTTTCATCACGATGGCGACGAGGTCAGTGCGCGCAAGACGATCGCGACCGTAAGCGGGCCGTTCGCCTCGCTGTTAAGCGCTGAGCGCACCGCGCTCAACTTCCTCTGTCATCTCTCGGGAATTGCAACGCTGACGCGAAGATATGTGGCAATAGTCAGTGCAACAAATCCAAAGGCACGTGTCTGGGATACGAGAAAGACAACGCCCGGGATGCGCTCACTCGAAAAGGCGGCGGTGCGCGCCGGCGGCGCGGTCAACCACCGGGGCAATCTCTCTGATGGAATTCTGATCAAGGACAATCACCTTGGTGGAATGAGCATCGCCGAGGGCGTTGAGCGCGCGATCGCGCGTTGGCCAGGACGGATGGTCGAGGTCGAGTGTGATCGTCTCGAGCAGGTACACGAGGCGGTGAGCGCTGGAGCCTCTCTGGTGATGTGTGACAACATGACGCCAGACCAGGTTGCCGAGACCGTCGCCATTGTCCGTGCACATCCGCGCGGTATCGCCGGAGCCTGTCTTGTCGAAGCATCCGGTGGCGTGACGATCGACAATATCGAACTCTTCGCCCGCGCCGGCGCTGACCTGATCAGTGCAGGTGCTCTGACTCATTCAGCTCCAATTCTTGACATCGGTCTTGACCTTGAACCCTAGAAGAGTCGGGATCATCATGGACTTGATGTCCTTGACGGGGCGGATCTGACAGTGCTGCTTGCAATCGATGTCGGTAACACCCAGACGGTCATCGGGGTGTTTGACAAAAGCTCCCCTGAGGAGAAAGACCGCGCACCAGGAACACTTCGCGGGCTAGTGCGTCACTGGCGAATTACAACTGTGCGTGACCGTACCGCAGACGAATGGGAGCTTGAACTCGCGCAGCTGCTCGGTCTTGGTGGTTTCGGACTCGCGCATGAAACGAACCCGCCATCTGATTCAAGTCGACGGTCGATCACCGGGATGTCGCTGTCTTCTTCGGTCCCGTCGGTGACGAGTGCGCTTCGGGTCATGTTTTTAACAAAGACGAAGATTCCCTTCGTGGTCGTCGAGCCAGGCGTCAAGACGGGAATGCCGATTCTCTATGATAATCCCAAAGAGGTCGGAGCAGACCGAATCGTCAATGCAGTCGGCGCGCTTGACCTTTATGAACCACCGATCATCATCGTCGATCTCGGCACTGCGACAACGTTCGACGCCATCTCGTCCTCGGGCGAATATCTCGGTGGAGCAATTGTCCCTGGCATTGAGATCTCGATGGACGCGCTCTTTGCGAGAGCTGCGGCGCTTCGCAGGGTTGAGTTAGTCGCGCCCAAGCGCGCGATCGGCAGGACAACGGTTGAGGCGATGCAGTCGGGGGCAATCTTTGGATATGCCGGACTCGTCGAGGGTCTTGTCGCCCGGTTTGTCGCGGAGCTTGGTGAATCGACGGTGGTTGCGACGGGCGGGCTCGGAGGATTGATCACACCCCACGCACCATCCGTTTCTGCCTATGAGCCCTGGCTTACGCTGCATGGGCTGCGACTTATTTACGAGCGCAACCATGATGAAAGTGAACCCGCTTGATGAGCAATGATGAATTCCCCGGCACGACCGAAGGCGAAGACCGCGAGGCGCGCGTCCCTGTCTCGGAGGTTCCGTACCGGTTTGACAAGACCGTCGGTGCCGGTGTTGTCACCAATGACTACGCACACCTTGAGCCCGGAGAGGGCTCTGGCGTGGTGGTTCGTGTCGCGGGCCGGGTGATGCGCTCGCGTCCCCAGGGCAGGGTTGCATTTGCTGAGCTTCGCGACTGGACGGGTGCGGTGCAGCTGTTCGCGATTGTCCAGAAGACAGCTGCATTCGAAGCGTTCGTGAAGATCTCGCTCGGTGACTGGATCGGTGCCGAGGGTGAGATTGTCAGCACCAAGACCGGAGAGGTGTCCATCCTCGTCGAGCGATGGGTCGTGCTCGCCGATGCTCGTCGGAGCTTTGGCGATAAATGGCGCGGCGTCAACGACGTCGAGATCCGTCAGCGTCAGCGCGAGGTCGACCTGTGGGCGAATGAGGGTGCGCGCGAGGTGTTCCTTGCGCGCACGAAGGTTGTCTCTTCTTTGCGCCGCACGTTAGATGCGCGAAGTTACCTTGAGGTCGAAACGCCAATCCTTCAGCCGCTCGCGGGCGGCGCGAATGCACGGCCATTTTCAACACACTACAACGCGTTGCATGCAGATTTCTTTCTCCGCATCGCGCCTGAGCTGTATCTCAAGCGACTCGTCATTGGTGGTCTTGAGAGGGTCTATGAGATCGGCAAGGATTTTCGCAACGAGGGACTCTCTCCGCGACACAACCCCGAGTTCACCATGCTTGAGGCCTATCAGGCCTATGCCGACTATCTCGACATGGCCGAACTGATCGAGTCTCTCGTTTCCGATGCTGCTCTTGCAGTCCATGG
The DNA here is from genome assembly GCA_035533675.1 of Acidimicrobiales bacterium. GTDB lineage: Bacteria > Actinomycetota > Acidimicrobiia > Acidimicrobiales > Bog-793 > CAIVND01. The sequence continues at coordinate 5,718 of DATLTI010000257.1, forward strand.
TTCGACGGTGATTACCTTTGGCGGTCAACAACTTGATCTCACTCCGCCGTGGCGACGTGCGACGATGACCGAACTGATTGAAGAGGTGACCAGCGTCACGGTGTCTCTAGAGATGGATCGCGACGAAGTTGCCAAACGTGCAGCGTCTCTCGGAGTCGAGGTCGCCAAGGGCGAGAGCGCCGGCAAGATCATCTATGAGATCTATGAAAAGACAACCGAGTCAGAGCTCTGGGGACCCGTTCATGTGATGGGCTATCCAATCGAGGTCTCACCGCTCACCCGGGTACATCGGGATCATCCAGGACTCGTTGAGCGCATCACTCCGGTGATCACTGGTCGCGAGATTGCTGAGGTCTACAGCGAGCTTGTCGATCCCGTCGAACAACGCAGCAGATTCATGGAACAGGCAAAGGCGCGAGAGGCAGGCGATGAAGAGGCGATGTCAGTCGATGAGGACTTTCTTCGCGCGCTTGAACACGGGATGCCACCGACAGGCGGTATCGGGCTCGGTGTTGACCGGTTGACGATGATCCTGACCGATACGGCAAATATCCGCGAGGTGTTGTTCTTCCCGGCACTACGGCCACTTGGCAATCAACCCGACCAAGACCAGGACAAAGTGGTCCGAGATGAAGGGCCAGATCAGGCGAGTTAGCTCGCGAGCGCCTGAGTGGAACGCTCGAGTTCGTCGATCAGGCCGAGTGCATAACTCGACAGTGATTCTGCAATCGGGAACGGTCCGAGCGCGGCTGCAGCCTTGCAGGCCTGTTGCGCGAACTCGCGTGCAACATCAGTTGCTGCGACGATGCCGTGTGAGCGACCAATCAAGAGCCGTGCCTGGATGATCTCCGCGGGACTGAGTGGTCCTCCAAGTAGCCCGCGAAGTTCCGCCCCGATTGTGGGATCTCCAAGCGCTCGGAGCACCGGAAGTGTGTAGACGCCCTCGGCGAGATCCTGTGCGGGAACCTTGCCTAGCTCGGTGTCGCTTGCGATGACGTCAAAGACGTCGTCGCGGATCTGAAAGACCATGCCGAGCGACTCGCCATAGGTTGTCAGAAGATTGATCTGCTCGCGGTCAAGTCCCGCGGTAATGCCCCCGATGCGACAGGCGGTCGCCATCAACGCCGCTGTCTTACCTGCAATCGCTGCGAGGTAGTCGGTCTCGCTGCGATCGATGCGATAGGCATCCTTAACCTCTGCGATCTGGCCCTGACAGAGCCGCGCGAGTGTCGAAGCGAGCAGGCTCGCGACCTCTGTACCAAGTGATGCGGCAATCTCGGCAGATCGTGCGAGCAGAAAGTCCCCGGCGACGATTGCAAGCAGGTTCCCCCACTTGGCATTGACGCTGATGACATTGCGCCTGCGTTCTGCCTCATCTATGACGTCGTCGTGATAAAGCGATGCAAGGTGGACGAGTTCGACACTGACCGCTCCGAGCAGGGTCTTTTCGGTGAGCGGAGCCTCCGAGATCGAGGCCGCGGCGAGACTGAGACGGGGGCGCAGGCGCTTGCCTCCGGCGTCAATCAAGTGTGTAGCCAGCTCATCGAGGAAGGGATCGTCGCGAAGAACCTCGCGGCGAAGTCGACGCTCGAGACGGTTGAGCTCTTCGTCGGCGATCGGAATCGCAAAGGTGGCCAGCGCTTTCACTGCCATCACGATAGGGCAAGTTGGGCCGGTACTGATAATGAACCTCAAAACACCTATCCGAACAGGCCAAATCTGCTTTTGGGTACTAGCGTGAGCGCGGGACGGAAGTTCCTGAACTCACCGTAGAATGGAACGAAGCACGGCGGACAGGTAAGGGAGTTCAAGTTGTTCGAGCGTTTTACAGATCGAGCGCGGCGGGTGTTGGTTTTAGCCCAAGAGGAAGCGCGTCTGCTCAACCATAGCTTTATTGGCACCGAGCACATCCTCCTCGGTCTGATCCACGAGGGCGAGGGACTCGCCGCAAAGGCGCTCGAGGCACTCGGAATCTCACTCGAGGCGGTTCGCGAGAAGGTCGAAGAGACGATTGGCCCCGCCGGATCCGCTCCGACGGGTTCGCCGCCCTTTACGCCTCGCGCGAAGAAGGTCCTTGAGCTCTCACTTCGTGAGGCGCTCCAGCTTGGGCACAACTACATCGGCACCGAGCATATGCTGCTTGGCCTTGTCCGTGAGGGCGAGGGCGTTGCGGCCCAGGTGCTCCAAAGCCTCGGTGCAGACCTTCCCCGGGTTCGTCAACAGGTTATTCAGCTTCTCTCTGGCTATCAGGGTCGAGAGGGAGCAGGGGCCGGCGCGGGATCTGGCGAGACCCAGGCTCCAGCGGGTTCACCCGTGCTTGACCAGTTTGGCAGAAACCTCACTCAGCTGGCACGCGAGCACAAGCTTGACCCGGTGATTGGCCGCGATCGCGAGATGGAGCGCCTGATGCAGGTGCTCTCGCGACGCACGAAGAACAACCCGGTGCTGATTGGTGAGCCCGGTGTTGGCAAGACCGCGATCGTCGAAGGGCTTGCGCAGAAGATCATCAGCGATGATGTTCCTGACACGCTTCGCGGCAAGCAGCTCTACACCCTCGATCTTGGTGCACTCGTCGCTGGCTCTCGCTATCGCGGTGACTTTGAAGAGCGTCTCAAGAAGGTGCTGAAAGAGATCCGCACACGCGGTGACACGATCTTGTTCATTGACGAGATCCACACGCTTGTCGGAGCTGGTGCCGCTGAG